>QMZM01000040.1 GCA_003663175.1 Candidatus Altarchaeales archaeon
AGTTGGGACAAACCTCCTAACCAAAATAAACTCTCACCAAGCGAGGACTCCACCATAACCAGCCATCCATCCTCATTTTGGATTTTGGGGTGTTCAATGTTGGGCGGGGTTAGTGGGGAAGAAACTGTAGAAACATTGGAGCAAATGCTTCTTACTTTTAGATTTTTGAAGTGAAAAAAATCGAATAAAATTTTGACTCGCTTGCACCCAAATCCCTTCGGGATTTGTCCCGAGGGGTCGTTGAACATTCCTTGGGACCTTCTTAAATTGGAAGAGATTGGGACATAGATCGGCAAAATTAAATGAGAAACATATTCGTGTCTCTTTAGTTCGTGATTTTGGTAATTTTGCGATCGCCACACTATCGAATCGTCACTCATTGCACTGCTGTTAATCTATCGCATTGATCTGCTTTTAATACCCATACAACCCCTATTCTAATGGACTCTCCTCTCGTTTTGATTGTTTTGAAACCGTTGATTTATTAATCACCAATCGTATTATTTTAAAATTTCGTAGGAATTTTGCGGCCCCCATAATATTAATATCTTTGAATATTTTCGTGGAGAATGGAAGAGAAATCAATTGTTGTGAAAACAGGTATTGAGGGTTTTGATGACATTATAGGTGGCGGGTTTTCTCCGGGAACATGTATCCTACTCATAACAGCTCCGAGGATAGAAACCCATCTCTTTTGTCTTGAATACATATATAGGGGAATTGTCAAAAATGAACCGGGATTGATCATAACGATGAATTATTCTCCAGAGGATTTGAAGGTGAAGGCTCTTCGGTATGGCTGGATTCTTGCAAGGGGTGAAGAGAAAAGGATACTGCGATGGGTAGATGGTTATTCCCTGAATGCAAAGAAGGATGTGAAATCAACGGAAATCATAAAGAGAATTGGTGGTTCAATTGCACTTTCTGATCTAACCATTGGAATGTCCGATGCTCAAAGAGCATTTCATCAGGTAAGTGAGTACTATAGATTTGTCTTTGATTCCTTATCCACATTATTCATCTATAATGACCCGAACACCATCTATAGATTCCTCAGAGTGGTAATACCAAAACTTAGGGTGTCTGGGGGCATAGGTTTCTTCTTGCTTGGTGAGGGAATGCACGACTCTCAGATTGAGATGACTCTTCGGTATATGATGGATGGGACGATCCAGATAACCAATGACCTTGAGATAAAGATAATGAGTCTGCCCAACCCCTCACCAATAAAGACCGCGAGGTTAATTCTTGAAAAGAGAGGGTTTATGGTCCAATATGGGAAGGAATGAAATGGAGAATGGAAATGAGATTGAAGAGAGTAATAGGGAGAATAGAATCACCCTGCTGGTGCTTGGAATAATATTTTTTGTTATTGGTATTGCCGTATTTCTCTCGTTAAATTCTGGATTCGATTCCAATTACAAGTATGAAGAAATCGTCTCCGGAGTTAATGTATATTCAAAAATACCATTTGAGGATTTTCAGAAGATTAATAGATTCTATTTAGAAAAGAACCCAGATGATGCTGGATTAATATGCAATTTCGAGATATCTGCGACATCAAATATCAATAGATTGGGCTATAAAGTAGTTATTGAGGATGGAGAAATGGGGGTCTATATAGATAAGAATGTTGCTCATATCCGTGGCAATAATGATGGTGAAAAATTGAGGGCTTGTAGGGCATTTATCTGTTTGAATAAGGGAATAAATTGTACCGAGAATATTGAACAGATAAGAGATCTAATAATCAGAAAGAGGGTCGCAAATGTCATTATCGGAGAAAACATATCGGGCGCTGGTTTAAGAGGTTATGGTGAGATTCTTGGCGCTCTTGGTTATTTGCAGGCATCTAATATAAGGGATTTGAATGGTGATAGAACAATAAATAAGAGTGAAATTAAAGAAACATTAATTGTTATATTGCCATATATCCAGAATGGGAGTATCTGCAATTTACAACCAATAACAACACACTTTCAGAGATATAATCAGACAAACATGAGTGTCGATTGCTATATTGTAACGCCATCAATAAGGCTTGTAAAATCCAAAAGGAATGCGATTAGATTCTATGATAATGACCTAATTCTTGAGGGGGATGATGAACACCTGAACATAGAGTCGATAATTGTTAGGGATGCGATAGCCCCAGAATTGATCTTGAGGATATATGACATGATATAATTTTTATGATATAATTTTAATTTAAAATTTTAATTTAATCACTCAACATCCTTCTTCTTCACCAACTTCGTCGTTATCTCGAGCAGTGGATGTTGTCCATACTCTATTATCTTTATGTCATCTAATGTTATGAGACCCCTTCTTTTTGCGGAGATTTCCATCCCCAACTCCCCGTCAAAATTCTCGATCTCAATAACATGAGCCATCAATTCCTTAATTCCGAGATTATTAGCGGCAACGGCACGATGATGCCCATCAACAAGAAGATAATAATTTCTTCTCTTCACAACGATCAATGGTTCTGCAAGACCTCTCTTAATCTCATATTCCCTGCCCTGTAATTCATCCGCATACACCCTGTCTTGAGTTGGATGCAATTTATCTATGGGGACGAGATATCTCCTCACATTAACTCTCACATTATGCTCCGATTCGATAAGATTCTTTATCATATCAACCTTTCTGGGAGTTGCCCGTTCGATATGTGAGCGAAGGATATCTGTATTTGAGATTATACCGACTAATTTTCCATTATCATCAATAACTGGCAATTTTTTAAAGCCATATCTAAACATCAATCTTGCAGCATCATCCAAATTCAGATCGGGTCTTGCAACAATAATTTTCCTTCTCGTTATTTCTATTATTGGTTTATCCAATTTGTCAAGATTTCTCAGAAGGTCCTTTGCATTTATAATTCCAACGAGATTTCCATTCTTTGTCACGGGCATATTCTGGTGGGTCGATTTTATAAATTCCTTTATTGCCTCCCCAACAGTGAGATTATATGGCAATGACTCAACTTCTTCTGTCATATAATCCTTTACCTTTGGTTTGTCCGTCATTTTCCCAATTTTAACATCTTAATAAATGGTGTTTATTGCCATGAATGCCTTGCTTTTATTTGCATATTCTATCATGTCGTTGTCATTAGTCCATATTTGGTAGATCTAACTTTATACCATACGCTAAATTCACCGTTTCATTATCAATGTCTTTGGTCTCCATCACAACAACATTCGTATTTTCTAAGATAATGCCTAAGCAAAAAATTTAACTCAATTGAGGGTATAAAATTTAATAACGCCGCCAATATCATAAAGAATTTGGAGGGATAGGTTTAAATATCCTGACAAAATCGAGCGTATCCAATAAATCACAGGGCTCCGAGATTAAGCCTGTGCCTCTCGAGCATCGAGCACTCTGGGGCATTCTCTAATCTTATCTATAGTGTGGCTCGCGATGATTAAAGTAATGGGAAGCTAACATACAATACCACTTCTTCTCTCTTGAGAACGAGATGGATTCCTGGACACGCCCTGAAAATCGAAAATATATTTCTCTTATAATTACAAATAAATAATTATGAAGAGAGATGTGAATTTTATTCTATTTGGGATATTGATATTGCTGATAATGTCAATGGTTGGAATGGCGCTCTATAGCGATTATACTTATCATGAAATTAATGAAAAATACAGGGAGTTTAAGAAGAAATTGGATGAGGCTCAACGCAAATTAAATGAGACAAATATGTTGCTAATTGAGCGTGAAATGGAGTTAAATGAAACTGAGAGGCAGTTAATTGACATAATAAATGAATTAAATCTATCGAAACAGAAGATATCATCCCTGGGAGAGTATTACAAAAATTTAAGGGGAAGGAATGAGGAGCTTGAGGAGGAATTAAACAAGGTAAAGGATGACCGAGATCTATGGAAGTCAAATTATTTTGAGGTTAAGGAAGACCTGGGATTCTGTAATCAGAGCCTTAAGTTATGTAATTCTCAATTATACTCAAAGGACCTGAAGATAGAGAAATTGAGGGTGGAGATAAACAACTTTAATTCGTATCTCGAAGAAATAAATGAGGGACTTGATAATATGACGGATTTTATCATATTCAATGTTGAGAATACGAGCCTAAGAGAGGGGTTAATTGAAGAGGTAAATTCATTAAGAAATCTAATTCAGGATATTCAGGCGAAATTAGTAACCACAATTTGATAAAAATTTGATTAAAAAAATAAAAATGGCAAAGAAATTAAATGATTTAATACTTGAAAATCTGGATGAGGTTGTTAAATTTTCTATTAAGATTCGGATATTCAGGATAATTCTAAATGCAATTATTGTTTCGCTTCTTTTTGCAATACTCCTTAGATTATTTGCAATTCATGCTATTATAAGCATATTCTTTGGAATTCTATATTTTATACTGAGTCTTATTTATCTGTCCCTGAGGGCATCTCTATATAGGAATGACGCAATACACCTAATTGTTGATAGATATCCATCTATGAACGAGAGACTTCAAGCTGCTTATGATAATATAAAGAAAAGTAACATAATCGTGGATTCGCTGAGGTCAGATGTATTAAAGAGATTCAAGAAGATGTATTGCTCTTCATTCCTTGATATGGGGCCGATAATCACAAGGGTGTTTTTATCGGTGATATTAATCTTTATTCTTTTGTCGATAAATTTCATACACTTTGAGGGTTTTGCTGCGAATTCCATACCCCACGGCGAGAATATATTGGGTGATATAATAAATTCCATAGGATTTGGAAACAAGAGAATAGATAACACTCGTAACATTGAGGAATTTGTTAGCGAGAACTTCACAACGAGGGAAAGAATAGAGGAGGACAGCATAGGTGGTGAGAGTGGGGGTCAATTACCTGGAATAAGTGAGGGTCCAATCCCCGGCATGGGAGGGGGAGTTGGTTATGAGGAGAATCCAGATATATTTGGTGAACCATCATCGGCAAGAATTCACGGCGATAATATAAACATGGAGATTCATCCGGAGTATGGAGGTGAGATTGAAATTGAGGATGTGGAGGTGGAGAAAAGAAAACTAAATAGATTTGAGGAAAGATTAATGGGAAAATCTGCGGAAATTCCCGAACAAGAACCACCTGAATACAGTGAGATCATTAGAAAATATTTTCAATCATTACAAAATATATTAAAGGAAAAATGAAAAAACAGGCAAAAATTGGTTGGAGTTTATGGGGGAGTGCGGAAAAGGTAAGAGAAAGGCTGATGATTGAAGAAAGGGATAAAATGATCGATGTCGTGGAGGAGAAGACAAGGGAGAATTATAAATTAAAGGATGTCTATAAAAATATAAAGGGCGTATATGAGAGAATTTTAAATGAGATGGGACAACTTATCATTGGACAAGAAGATGTAATTGAGCAGATTCTAATTGCAATATTCACGAAGAATCACGCCCTACTTGAGGGCTATCCCGGTCTCGGAAAAACATTAATGATAAGCACATTGGCAAATGTAATAGATCTAAAATTCAAGAGAATTCAATGTACGCCAGACCTGATGCCATCCGATATTACGGGAACCTATGTTGTTGAGGAGAGAGATGGTAGGAAGGTATTTAAATTTGAAAGGGGGCCGGTGTTCACGAACATACTGCTGGCAGATGAAATAAATAGAGCGACGCCGAAGACACAATCCGCATTATTGGAGGCTATGCAAGAGAGACAGGTTTCGGTTGGCACATCCACATTTCCATTGGATGAGCCATTCTTCGTTTTAGCAACTCAGAATCCCATAGAGATGGAGGGTACATATCCATTGCCAGAAGCACAGCTAGATAGATTCCTATTAAAGATAATTGTTGATTATCCAAGGATAGAGGATGAGGAGAGGATAATTGATATCTACACATCTGAAGAGATACCAAAGACAAGGAAATTATTAAACAGGGAGAAATTAATAGCGATACAAAAATTGACAAGAATGGTTCCAATCTCAAAGGAGGTTAGAAGATACGCATTAGATATCGTAACAAAGACTAGACCGATTCATGATGGTGTTGCTAAAAAATACCTTGACTATGGAGCATCTCCAAGGGCGGCGATAGGGCTTGTTCTGGCAGCAAAGGCTCATGCATTGATAAATGGAAGAAATTTCGTCAGTAAAAAGGATATAAGGGAGATGGCATTTCCCGTCTTGAGACACAGACTGATCCTAAACTTTGAATCTGAACGCAAGGGGATAACACCAGATCAGGTGATTTCTGAGGTCATGGATGAGGTGGAGTAAATGGTAATTGATCCCTCCTTTATCGAACAACTAAAAAAACTTAACATAACAACAAAGAGGAGGGTTGTGAATGTTTATATGGGTAGCAGACCATCCATAAGGCAGGGTAGAGGTATAGAGATCGCGGATTATAGAGAATACTACCCTGGAGATGATTTCAGGTCGATAGATTGGAGGGTATATGCAAGGACAGAAAGACTTTATATTAGGAGATTTGAGGAGGAAAAAGACCTAATCCTGCATCTACTCTTAGATTCGAGTGCCTCAATGGATTTTGCGGTCTCGGGGATTATGAGGAAATTTGATTATGCCGGTAGTATTGCCGCAGGTTTTGCGTATTTAGCCTTGAATAAGAATGAAAAATTTGCGTTTGCATTATTCTCTGATAGGATAAGGGAGGTAATGCAGGCAAGGAAGAGCACATTTCACTTCTTCAAGTTGGTTGATTTGATAAATTCCTCTCCTCAGTCTGGGAAAACAAATCTGAAGAAGTGTGTTGACCAATATACAAATCTGATAAAGGCGAGGTCATTCATTATTGTAATTTCGGACTTCATTGAGCCAATTGAGTCATTGGAGTATGGAATCTACAAGATTGCAAAATATTCGAAGGAGGCAATTCTTGTTCAAATACTTGACCCGGGGGAGATAAATCTGCAATGGCGTGATGATATAAAATTCGAAGATATGGAGACCTCTGAGACAGAGAGAACATTCCTAAGTCCAGAATTTAAGAGAGAATACTCGGAGAAACTTGAGCAACACATATTTGAGATCAGGGAGATATGCAACGATACGGGGGTTGACTTCTTTTCTGTAACAACAAACATGCCATTATTTGATGCATTTGTTGAAATATTGCGACACAGAAGTTAGTTGAGTATTCTACTGCGTAAAGAAACATATAAAGAAAAACATATTTAGATTAAGAAGATATAAATACTATTGTTGAATTTGATTACTCAATAAAGCAATAAAATGACATGTGGAATTAAGGATATGAAAATTCTATTCATAATTCTATTATGTCTCATTGTTGTTTTAGTAAGGAGGGTGGACTCCGAGACATATTATGAGATCAGGAAGAAATGGGAATTTATATCTCCGATGTTAATAGATAGCATATATATAAAAGATTTAAACTCAGATGACCTTAAGGAAATTCTAATTGTTGGAAAGAATCGAAATCCCCATCTCTCTGATGGACTCTATTTATTGGACTGGAATGGAAATCTTACCTGGAAGAAGGAAATTGATAACATTCTCGATGTGTACGTGTCAGATATAGACTATGATCAGGAATTTGAGATTATAGTGAGTTGTGGTAAAGTGAGGGGATGTACACATTGGGGGAAGATATACATAATTAACTTGGATGGGGACACCATATTTGAATATCCAAAAATGGGGGCAGGATACAATATACCGCTGTTGGATATAGTTACTATAGATCTTGATAATAACAATAGGGAAGAGATCATAGGGAGTGTGGGCAAAGGTGTTTATGCCATGGATGATATGTATGGTAAATTTATGTGGAAGTGGAATGCAGAGAAACACATAGATACTATAATAATCAAAGATGTTGAAGGTGATGGAATTCCAGATGTGGTTGCTATTGCTCCAAATGAGATATTTATCATAGCATATAATGGAACTGAGAAGTGGTCATACATGGCTCCCAATGAAATTATAGATGTTGAGATTGGGAGCATTCATCAGATAGGTAAAAATGATATCGTTATTGCATTGCCCTCAGAAATTCGTATCCTGGATGTGAGTGGCAATTTATGGCGCAGGATAGAAATAAACTCAACAATAAATTCAATACTAATTAAAGACATAAATGACGATTCTCATAATGAGATTGTGGTCGGAACCGAGAATGGCTTATATATATTTTACATGGATAAAAACGAAACAATTCTATACAGAACACCTTCTCCGATTAATAAATTTATTGTCTCAAAACTCGAGAGCGGTGGGGAGAAATATGTCATATTTTCCATAGATGATGGGATTTATGCCATCAATTCTATCGGTATTGCTAAATACATCTACTCTCCAAGCAAAATTGGATTGCAAGATGAGATTTGCGATTTGTATATAAATGACATCGACTCTAATGGCGTCAGCGACATCCTTATAATCTCCAGAAATAAGATATCTGTTATTGAGCCTGCATACATGGATATTGAAGAGATAAATGAGAAAAAGTCCAGGGCAAATCAATATTATATGAGAGCATACTTCTACCTAAATCTCGAGGATTATGAGAATGCCATAAGATTTGCTAAAATGGCACTATCTCTCTATGAAGAGATAAATTATACCGAGGGTATGGAGAAGTGTAATGAATTGATTCGTAAGATAAATATCAAAACGGTCACGACAACTTCAACTACGACAACTTCAACTACGACATCTACGACAAAACCCGAAGAAGAGAAATACGAGAATAGTTTTATAGGAATGATAATTTTAATATTAATTGTCATATTTATCATTTATAAAGACTATAAACGAAAATCAAGGGAAGATGAAAGGATAAGTTATAAATTTGGCGAGGGGTGAGAACGATGAATAAAATAATTACAAAATTACTCCTGCTTTTAATTTTGGTCTCGGCCATTAATGCGGTTAAGGAAGTTGGCGCGGAATCGAGTCTTGCAGATATCTACTACAACAAAGCGGTCCAGTTATACAACATGGGCGATTGTATAAATGCGAGCATCAACACAGAAACCGCACTGGAACTCTACTCTAAAGAGGATAACCAACAGGGAATCTCAAAGACCA
>QMZM01000041.1 GCA_003663175.1 Candidatus Altarchaeales archaeon
ATATTTTTCAAATCAAGATTTGAAATTTGATCCAAGGCGGATTGATATATTGCAGATAGAGAGATATATAAGGAGAAAGACTGCAGGTAGAAACATAAATACATTCGATGAACTTATAAGGATCTACCGCTTAGATGACTTCTATAGACACTCCGCACTGGTTGATGCCTACTATTCCGCTCAGATCTTTCAATTACAGTTAAAGAGATTGATGCTGCATGGGATATCTCTCGAGGAATTGCTAAGGATTGGTAAGAGACGGGAGGACTTTATTCCCTTCTATATGGGTTGATCCACAGATTTTTGGTAGAGAAAAGCAAAAACTACAGACATTTATATTTCTGAATTTCTAAATAGAGAATATGCCCTGTGGGAGAAAGAGAAAAAGGCAGAAGATGCGAAAACACAAGTTGAAGAAGAGAAGAAAGAAGATGAGACACAAAAAGAAGAAATAATTCTATCTAATAATCAAATCCTCAATATATGCCGATAAAAGCAAAATTAATGATAAAAGCAAAATGATTTTTAAATTCCTCTTTGAGTTAATGAATTCGACCGAAATTCTTAGAAATTCATCGATGTCATTTTTCTTTAAAACGAGGAATGCCCTCTGAGAGAAATTGAGTGCAATTCCCGAGGCAATTAATATGCATAAAAACTCCATTAGTGCTATTGGCATTACTCTAAGGATGACCCCCAGGTTGGCGTTCTTTTCAAGAATTGCGATCAACATTAGTGAAATGAATAGAAAGAAATTTATAAATAACACGAGAACTGGGAAGGAAACCAAGAGAAAATAGCACGATTTGAATGGAGGTTTAAGATGGTCTATTCTTTTATCAAATATTGAGAAGAATTTATGCAGTGGTGCAGCAAGATGATCAAGAATGTAATAAATTCTATCCGGCAATTTCTCGTAGCTCTTTATCTCTGCAATTGAAAATAA
The DNA here is from genome assembly GCA_003663175.1 of Candidatus Altarchaeales archaeon. Lineage (GTDB taxonomy): Archaea > Altiarchaeota > Altiarchaeia > IMC4 > QMZM01 > QMZM01. The sequence continues at coordinate 947 of QMZM01000041.1, forward strand.
AGCACCTCCAAGTAGAGTAAGAACTATGACAACGAAATTGTTCATGAAAATCAGTAGAAAATTATTGCCGATAAATGGATATGCTCTAAGGTATGTGTAACCCACTATGACCCCTCCCAGATTTAAATTTATTGCAATTATGGCAAGTATCCCCGCAATCAGAAAGATAATCCCAAATTTTTTGAGTGATGAATTTATTATTTCATCCATTTCAGATTCTCTATGTAGAGTATTTCATCACCTTCTATGCAATAGGCGCTGAAGTTAGAGATGTCCCGATTCATAAATGGAGAGAGTGGTCTTTCTTGGGTTACGATGTCCGTCCCTTCGGTAACAAAATTCAGAGATGGAATCTGAATCAATACCTTATCGTTCCATTTTCCCTTTAAAAAGCACTTTATCTTTTCAACCCTCAATCCATCTCTAAATGTGAGTGCTGGATGGTCATGAGCAATAATAATCACCTTCGAATTCTCAAGTTCATTTCCCTTCTCTGGGATTTTATGTCCGTGACAGATATAAATTCTCCCATCTTTTATGAATAAATAATCTAAGAGATTCACATTCTTTCTCTCAGCAATCGGACCAATTATTGTGTCGTGGTTTCCTTTTATGAGAAAGATCTCATCAGAGTTTTCCTCTAAGAAATCGATGAAATTCAGAACCTCGTCCCATTCTTGTCTCGAGATTCTACCAAACTCGTGCTTCAGGTCGCCATTTATTACTATCTTCCTTATACTGATCCTTGTGAATATCGACTTCAAATGCATTAGAATTTCGTTATACTGAAACCTCGGGACGAGGTAACCGAACTCTATCAACTCCTCTTCATAACCCAAATGAAGGTCGCCAAAAACGAGCATTTCCTCATTTTCAATATAAAGCGTTAATCCGAATATCCTGATTCCGGGATAAATTTCAATAGATTTCATTCTTAGTTTGAATTTCCCTCAATATCGCCCGATGTAATCTCTTTATAAATTCTAATCTGTCTTCCATTCTCAGGACATCCATGTAGCCTTGGGCGATTAGATTCAACGCAAACGGAGATGGAATCCTTGTGGAGATCATATCGACCCTTATCCTTCCCTCCCTTACCCATTCCAATACCTTCTCGCAGTTTTCAACATCCATGAAGTCCTCAAGCACCTCTCTTCTCGCTTCCTTCAATATTGGAAAATCTGGAATTTTCTTTACGAAATTCAACAAGAGTTTAGAGCCGACCTGTTGTCTTCCAACAGATTTTCTCCTACCTTTATACTCCCTTAGAATCATCAGACTTCTTGTTGCACAATGCCTAAACCTCCTATTTAATGTCTCCGTCTTGTCGATTGCTCTTATGAGAACCTCCCTGAGGTCTAAGGACAATAGGTCATTAAATGATCGTAGAATAGGTATCTTGCCATCATAAGATAAATAGAATCCATTATCTGTGAGTGAAATCATCACATCTCTCCTGATTTTCTTTGAGACGAGATATGCAATTGCCCTTGACAATGCATCATTCACCCTTCTCCCAAATAATGCGTGAAATATGACATATTTCCTATTAAATCCCCGATAGAATTCAATAAGAATCCTCTTATCGTGGGGAATCTTTGCATATCTATACTGCTCATTGATGTATTCATAAAGAGAATTTGCAGAATTCTCATCAACATATAGGTATTGATGAATAAATTTAATAATCTCATCCCTTGATTCATTCTTCCTTAATCTCTCCTCAACCAATCTCCTAAACCTTCCGACCTCCAATGCGAGGTCGAAGCTTAGAGGTAATTGCTCCGAGAACCACGATGGAACTGTTGGAATCCTACCATCGGCGGGAATTACCTGAGCGGTTTGTCCCCGTGCATATCTAAACTCATATACATTACCGCCAAGGACAAATATGTCGCCCTTTCTCAATCTCTCGAGGAATTCCTCCTCAATTTTACCAACACTATGATTGCCAACCTTAACCTTTATATAGGATTCATCCGGAATCGTTCCAACATTAGTTGAGTATAAGACACGAGCCATTTTACTCCTTCTCCCCATCATCCCCGTCTCTTTATCAACCCATATCTTTGCATATACATTCCTCTCTTCAAGACCCATGTATTTTCCAGCCAAGTAATCTAAAACGGAATCAAATTCTTTCCTTGATAGATTCCTATAACAATAACTCCTCCTTACAAGGGAATAAACATTATCGATGTTCTGTCTTCCTTCAATTGCAATTCCATAGATGTGTTGCGCTAAGACATCGAGTGCATTTTCTGGAATATGAATTTTGTCGATCTTTCCCTCAATTGCATTCTTCATCAACACCGAGCATTCAACCAAATCGTCTCTATCCATGACAATGATCCTGCCCTTCGCTATATCATGCAGTTTATGACCAGACCTCCCAACCCTCTGCAATGCCCTCGCAACCGATTTTGGAGAACCCAATAGAATTACCAGGTCAATATAACCAATATCAATTCCCAATTCGAGGCTTGTTGATGAGACAACGCACTTCAATTGACCACTCTTTAATCTGTTCTCAATATCAAGCCTGTGACTTCTTGATAATGAGGAATGGTGCGCTCCGATATTCCCAGAATACTTTTCTGGAAATCTTGTTTTTAGGTTATGTACTACTCTCTCGGTTCCACTCCTCGTGTTTGTAAAGATCAGGGTGGTTCTGTGCTCCGAAATTAATTTATCTAAGAGATCATAGAGAGAGTCGTGTAATTCCTCTTGGGTTGTATTCATTAAATTTGGCACCGGAGTGAGCACCTTCAGATCTAATTTCTTTAAAAATTGAACATCAACTATCTTACAATCTCTTGGCTTAGAATTTTCATATCCAACTAAGAATTTCGCAACCTCTTCCAGGGGAGCAATCGTGGCAGAGAGGGCAATTCTCGTGAAGTTTCCCGCTAAATTCTGCAACCTTTCAAGGCTTAGACTTAAATGAACTCCCCTCTTATTCTCCGCGAGTGCATGAATCTCATCAACGATGACCCATTTCACATCCCTGAGGAGTTGTCTAAATCGAGGGGCGTTTAGAATTATCGATAATGTTTCTGGAGTTGTTATTAGGATGTGGGGAGGTTTTGATAGCATTCTTGCCTTTGCAGAACTTGTGGTATCCCCGGTTCTGACCGCAACCCTTATCCCCAACGGTCTTCCAGCCATCTCTCTTAATTCATTTAACGGCTCTTTTAAATTCTTTTCTATGTCATTATTCAATGCCTTTAATGGTGAGACATATAGGCAATATACCTTGTCTTCCAATTCTCCCTTTTCTGATAGAATTATCAACTCATTTATAATTGACAAAAAAGCCGTCAATGTTTTACCAGAGCCAGTTGGTGCAGAAACTAATGTGTTCTCTCTCCTATGAATATTTATGATCGCGTATCTCTGTGGTAGTGCAAATTTTCCAAATTTCTTCTTAAACCATCCTCTAACCAAGGGACATAACTCCCGATAAATTTCCTCCTCGGGATATGGCTCCCTCTGGTATGTGATCATTCTCTATAATTTTATTAAAATTTATTGATAAGAATTCGAGTAAGTTAATTTGAAAAGAGACTATCCATCTTTCTATCTCTCAGACATCACACACAACCCTCGCAGACCACCTTCCACCCTCCTCTCTAATCAGCATTTTATGATATGTCACCGCCTTTATATCCCCCCGAATTAAATGCTTTTCTGGATCGAATTTCTCCCCATATAGAACCGCTGAGAGTTCATATCTATGATTATGAATTATACTGACATCAAAATCACCAAACACGATACCTTCGGTCTCAAATATTAACAGGGATTCTGAGAGAAAGTCATGAAGCAGTTCCATCAGATTATCTGAGTTGATGGTAATTTCTTTTTTCAATTCTTTATCAACAGAATTTAAATCTATGATGGAATTCCAGATTGCCCTTGCAGAATTCTCGAAGCACTCATCTAAGGAATCGCCATATGCAATAAATTCCAAGTCGGCAGTATGCTCTAAGAATTCAAATTTCTTCTCAGATTTCATCTTTAGATCAGGTCATTGTCCACTATTTCAAGAATCTCCGTCTTTATCTTTGCCTTGCCACCTCTCGGCTCGGCAAGAACCCTATTGCACACTAAGCACTTAACAATAGTGGCTGAACGATCAAATATTATCTGCTCATTTCCGCAATCATCACACTTCACCCTAAGGAACCTGCTCCTTGTTATGAGTTGTCTCTTCTTAGACAATTTCAACCCTCTTTTTTGTTCTTGATTCGTATACTCTCTGTTGTTTTTTATTGCATTCCTTACATTTCAGGATCAATGTAATTCTCTTTGCGACTTTATATACATCCTTCTTTGGTGTTCTTGGCGAGCCACCATAACCCTTCTTTATCTCTCTATATTTTCTCCTTCCCAAACTCATACTTCTCTCCTTACCCTTCCTCGCCAAGCTGACCTCGTGCTCCGTGTGCTTACGACAGTGTGGACAATATGTATTCATGCTCTGTGGGACCTTCATTTTTGCATTTTTGTTGAGATAAGATTAATAGTGATTTTAGAATAAAAAATTATTTAATTATCTTGGATAAATTTACCCCGCAATATAGAGATGCTATAATGCCGAGAATGGATGGAAACACATAAAAGAAGAATCTGTCTATGATCGTTACCGTGGTTGCAATTACACTGTCCACACCAAATAACATGAAGAGTGCTATGCTTGAGCCCTCCCATGTTCCCAATGCTCCGGGGAGGATCGGTATGAATGACAACGCCAGAACCAATGTCTCAACAATAATCAGTGAAGTAATCGAGATTCTATAGCCAATTGCAATAAATATTAAATATATCCTTAAAAATTTTAAAACCCAGCCAATTATCGAAACAAATGTTCCCAAGACGAGGACTCTCACGTTCCCCATATACTCCCTCATCGCACTCTCAAATCTAACAGAAACTCCATTTACATCCATCATCTTTTTCTTAGAGTAACTCCTCATGAGCGGTATCCTCTCCAAAAGATTTAATAATTTTTTTGTGATTATCAGGATTAGATTCTTGTCTGTTGTCAATGTAATAATACCTGCTGATAATATGAATAAACCAAAACCGACCAATCCTAGGATAATCGCTATGCTCTCCGCCTCCCCACCAAGAATAATGAGTGTAATTGAAATAAGAATCAATGCAAATATTGGAAATATCTCAAGGAATAGATCAACGATTACACTTGATGCAGCCCTCGAGAGTCTAATCCCACATGCCCTGGAGAGAATATAAGCCCTGACCGGCTCACCACCCGCGAGCCCAAACGGGGTTATATTATTGACTAAATATCCGACGAGTGTTGCTGGTATTATATCCTTAATAGAAACGGAAGAATTCATGAGAATGACCCTCCACTTAATAGCAGACAATAACATAATTAAAATCTGAATTGAGAGTATAATCATAAGAAATTTAACCGATAGATTTTGCATTTCATCCCATACCCTCATCGGGTCTACTAAGTAGAGAATCACAAATATAAGTGCCATTCCCATCAAAAATAAGAGAATTGTCCTTCGCAACATTTTGAATGATGAGTGAATTTTATTTTATATAGAGTAGGTCAAAATAACTTAAATATCTTTCAACGAAAATCAGAATGAAAATTTCTGTAATAATCCCGGCATATAATGAAGAGAGGGCAATTGGTAATTGTTTGAAGTCGATAAGGGAGAATAAATACGAGGATTACGATATAATTGTTGTGGACGCATATTCCAATGATGGGACCGTTGAGATTGCCGAGAAATATGCCGACAAGGTTATAAGTGTAAGGACGAATTCTCCAGGACCCGCAAGGAATGTCGGTGTTAAAAATTCTAATGCTGAGATAGTTGCATTTACCGACGCAGATACTATTGTTGCTCCGGACTGGTTAGAGAGAATTGCAGACGACTTCTCAAACAAAGAAATTGTCGCGGTTGGCGGCATATTGAGACCTAAGCATCCAAGATTAATTGATAAGATCATGTTCAAGATAAATTCTGACTTATGGTATAGGTTCACAGCACTCTTCGGTTTTTATCAATTACCAACACCCAACTGTGCATATAGGAGAGATATATTTCTGAAGGCCGGGGGCTTTAATGAAAGATTATCGATGCTCGAGGACACGGAGTTATCACTCAGAATTAAGAAGTACGGCAGGGTTATAATTGATAAGAATTTATGGGTTTTAAACTCAACCAGGAGATTCAAACAAGAGGGATATCTCAGAATATTCTTGAGATATCTCAGGGCTTATATAAATCTGTTTTTAAAGAAAGATATAAACCTAAGACACTTCGACACTATTCGTCATTAGAATCCTTTGCTTCTGAGTCATCCAACTTTATCTCATCGATGACTGGCTCGAACATGAAGTATTTTTCAACATACTTCTTCATCTCATCATCTGAAATACAGGACCTTCTACCCTCTTCATCATACAATCTATGAATATCTCTATAGATTGCCAATATCCTTGGGTCCCTCTTATCGATCCTGACCTTTATACCCATGAGATTCTCTGCGATCTCTTCAACCTTCTTTCTTATAACATCCGTTCCCGAGGAATCACCAATCATGAGTTTTCTCTTTGCACCGACAAGTTCCGGCGGAAACGGCTCGTATAGGAACGGATTCTTGATAACCGCGGATGTATGAATTCCAGATTCATGAGCAAATATCTGTCTTCCTACAATTGCCTTATTCCTCGGGATGAAGATTCTCACTTCCCTTTCCATATACTCTGCAAATTCTACCAAAACCCTTGGATTGTATTTTTCAAATCCACTCACTCTTGTTATCAAAAACAGAACGACCTTCTCCAGTTCGCTATTTCCAGCCCTTTCCCCAATCCCAAGAAATGTCAGATTTGACCAATTCGCACCATACCAGAATCCAGCCAATGAGCATGCAACTCCCAGGCCAAAGTCATCGTGAATATGGGTTTCGATATTCCTCACACCTATCCTCCTCAATTCCTTAACCATTCTTGGAATTCCATACGGTAAATCTATCTCTGGAAATGGTAAACCCAGGCCGAGAGTGTCACAGATTCTTATTATCGCATTTTTATCTCTTGAGATGATTTCCCTTACAAATGGCACGACAAATCCGTAAAAATCGGACCTTGTTATATCCTCCAGGTGACATCTAACCCTTAAACCGTGTTCTAATGCATAGTCCATAACTTCTAAGTATCTCTCACTCGCCTCCTCCCTTTTCTTAAAACCGAGTTTGTCGAATATGTGAGCATCTGATATGGACATCAGAATCCCGGTCTCTCTTATACCATCCATATTAAGAACCAAGTCGATATCATTCTTGTTCGCACGAGCCCATGCCGTCACTTCCGGAACTTCATAATTTATGTCCAACATCTCCCTTGCAACCACCCTGTCCCTCTCGTTATAGAGAAAACACTCGAGTTTTTCAATACCTATCTTATGTAAATACTCGTAGATTGTAAGTTTATGCTTCTTTAACATAACGATACCCGGCATTTGCGCTCCATCCCTTATCGTCGAATCGCTGAGTTTTATCTCTTGCTTTAATGGCAATTCTATCTTTGGCATCTCATCATAACTTCGATACATTTTGATCATAAACTACCTTTAAAACTACCTTAATTTAAAAACTACCTTTAATTTATTTAGAAAATAAAAATAAATCTTCACCAACGGCACACATACAGAGTTAGGACAAGGTATGAGGTTCTATCCTTACCAACAGCCATTATGGAAGTTGTGTGCGTATTGAGTTATCGAATAGTCTAAAGGTCTAAAGAAGCCACGCTCAATGTCTCTAACTTTTAAA
>QMZM01000042.1 GCA_003663175.1 Candidatus Altarchaeales archaeon
TCTTTCTCCATGATAAATTTATATAGAATGAAAAACAAAAAAGTCATTATATTTTTGTTGATCGTTGTAATTTTGTTTATCCTTCTTATCCCCATTCCCAAGAAGCCAGCAGATTTGGAAACAAGTGATGAATTTATCGAGTTGGTGAGACTTCCAGAGCCAAGTTACGAGGGAGCTATGTCTGTCGAAGAAGCAATTAAGAAGAGGCGTTCTATAAGGAACTATAAGGATGAATCACTCTCTCTGAACGAAATTTCTCAATTGCTGTGGTCAGCTCAGGGCATTACAGATAAGAGAACTGGCTTCAGGTCTGCACCGTCTGCCGGGGCAACATATCCATTAGAAGTTTACCTCGTTGTTGGAAATGTAAATGGCTTAAGTCGGGGAATTTATCACTATACTCCGAGAATGCACACAATAGAATTGTTGAAGATGGGCGACTATAGAAAAGACCTTGAAGAGGCCGCATTTGGGCAGAGATGGGTTGGAGATGCTCCAATAAGTTTAATATTTACTGCAATCTATAATAGAACAACCTCGAGATATGGTAAAAGGGGTATAAGGTATGTTCATTTAGAGACCGGCCATGCGGCACAGAATGTCTACTTGCAAGCGACCGCTCTAAATCTGGGAACCGTTGTTGTGGGGGCATTTGATGACCAAAGAATTAAGGAGATATTGAATCTAACAAATGAGGAGCCATTGTATATAATGCCAGTTGGCAGAATTTAGAAATTTTTTTATTTAATAAAAATTTGATAAACTATATATAATAAAATGAAAACATCGCACATCTACCTACTAATGTTCTGCACTCTCTTTATTCCCATATTGTCTTTATGCGTGCAGACAGAAACTAAGGAGTGTGTATTTGCAAAGGATTGTGAGGGTAGAGAACATGCAAACTGCAGTGGTGATTGGTTATGTATAGATGGGAAGTGTGTCTGGAGTTGTGGCGAGTGTTCTCTCAGTCTGTGTGATTGTAAGTGCTATCTGAGAGGGGAAACACCAGAAGAGAAGTCTGGCAAGACCTGCGAATTGGATTGTCTTAGCAAGTATAATATCAGTGGATGTAAATATGTTTCTGGAAGGTGCGTTCCGGTATATGCAAATAGACAGGAGGAGGTAGAGGGGGCGGAGTGTAATGTTGATGACGACTGCGGAACGGGAGGTTGTTCAAATCAGATTTGTGGTCCAAAAGAAAAGGTAAAGGGAATTATAACGACATGCGAGTATAGACCGGAGTATGAGTGTTTGAAATTGACATCCTGCAAATGTATTAAAGGGAAATGCAAGTGGGAGGAAACCGAGGAGTATGAGGAATGCTTAGAGAAATTGAAAAATCAAACGATCGTTTAGGCATAAACCGAAGAAAACCGAAATGAATTTATATTATAAACTGGGAAAATTTCTAATATGGAAAAGAAGATTTCGATCGCGGGAGTTTTATTATTGTGCGTGTTTTATTCCCTGGAATTTGCGTGCGCAGATGGTATAATAATTCCAGACCCAACTCCAGAGATACCAAAACCGGAGTTGGCAATAAAATATCATCATGTAAATGTCTCCATAGATAATCAATATGCTGAGACGGAAATCGACCAAGTATTCATAAATCCATATAGTAGGGACTTGGAGGGAAGCTATATCTTTCCGTTGCCCGAGGGTGCGAGCATTCACGACTTCTCAATGTTTGTGGATGGTGAGGAACTGAAGGGAGAGATTCTTGAAAAGGAAAAGGCGAGACAGATTTATGAAGATATAGTAAGGAGATTAAAGGACCCTGCGCTTTTAGAATATATTGATAGAAATACATTTAAGGCGCGAGTTTATCCAATTCCGGCGAATGGTGAAAAGAGAATAAAATTAAGATACTCCGAAATTATAAAATGCGACTCCGGAATTTGTAGATATGTTTATCCGTTGGAGGTTGAGAGATTTTCTTCAATGCCCTTAGAGAGTGTTGTCATTGTAGTGAGAATTAAATCAAGAGAACCAATCAAATCCGTCTATTCACCAACGCATGAAATTTCCGTAGATAGAATTAGTGATTATGAGGTTGAGGTTAGCTATGAGGAAGAGAGCGTAAAGCCGGAGAAGGATTTTGAATTATATTTTACTTTATCTGAAGAGGATTTTGGTCTAAATCTACTCACATATAAGAAGGGAGATGAAGATGGCTATTTTATGTTAATGCTTGCCCCGAGGGTTGAGATCGCACAAGATGAGATAATCCCAAAGGACATAATATTTGTCTTGGATACATCTGGTAGTATGTCTGGTAAGAAGATAGAGCGGGCAAAAAACGCATTGGAGTTTTGCATAGAGAATCTAAATGAAGAGGACAGATTTAATGTAATTACATTCAATACGGATGTTGATAAATTCAGCAATGAAATTATGGATGTAAATTCAGAAAATAGAGAAAATGCACTAAATTTTGTTAAGGAAATTGGTGCTGGCGGTGGAACGAATATAAACGATGCACTATTGGAGGCTCTTAAAATGCTAAGTCGCTCGGATAGGGCAAGCATGATAGTGTTTCTTACCGATGGTAAGCCAACCGTGGGCACAACAAACACCGAGAAGATCTTGAATAATGTGAAAAATGCAAATAAAAATAATGCAAGAATCTTTGTATTTGGTGTTGGATACGATGTAAATACACATCTCCTCGATAAGATTTCCCAGCAGAATAGTGGAGTTTCCGAGTATATAACCCCGGACGAGGATTTGGAGATAAAGATATCGAATTTCTTTTCAAAGATAAACAATCCCATACTCTCAGACCTCGAGTTAGATTTTGGTCAGATAAATGTAAAGAATTTATATCCAACAGAACTTCCAGACCTATTCAAGGGTTCTCAGATAATTGTCTTTGGAAGATATGAAAATTCTGGAGATACGGCGATAACATTGAGGGGAAGGGTCGATGGAGAGGAAAAATCCTTTAGTTATGATGCAGAATTTCCATCAATTTCTGAAGAAAATGATTTCATACCAAGGCTATGGGCAACGAGAAGGATAGGTTATCTCTTAGAGCAGATAAGGCTACACGGCGAGGAAAAAGAGATTGTCGATGAGATCATAGAATTAAGTTTGAGGTATGGTATAATAACTCCATACACCTCATTCCTTGTTGATGTCGACACAGAACATGGAAGACCAACTCGGATTGAAGAGGCAAGAAATCTCTTTGATCAAATTCTCGGAGCAACGGCATTTAAGGCAGAATCCGGAGTTGGAGCGGTGAAGGGAGCAAAAACAACATGGGAATTACAGAGAACAGAGACCTATCAAACCGCGGAGAGGGTAAGGGTAGTTGAACTAAAAACATTCTATCTGAGGGATGGAATATGGATTGATAATGAATATTCTCCGAAAAAAGAAACGATAAAGATTAAATATGATAGTGAAACATATTGGAATCTGGTGCGAGAAAATCCAGAAATCGGGAAATATTTGTCCTTGGGAAGAAATGTAAGATTCTGTATTCGGGACAAATGCTATGAGATAGGTGAGGAGGGAATAGAGCATGGAGAGATAGAGATTCCCACAACGGTACCTTATTCCACAACAATATCTCCAAGACCTCCAAGAGACAACACCGCCCTAATAAATACGACTATAATGGTTGCCATGGTTATAGTTGTGTGCGCAGTAATCTTGATTTGGAATAGACTAAGATAGATTTTCGGTAATTTCTAACTTAACCCCCTCCATATCTCTTGGAATTATGTTGAGTTCTTTTATTCTACCTGCCCCAATTAAATCCTCTCTAATCCTCTCCACCTTGCTCCTCAGATTTGAATTTATATACAAATCAACCCTCTTGAGTTCAGAGCCTAATGGCAATTTATTCTCAGTTTTATACCTTCTAATTTCCACCACAATTTCTATTAAAAGATTACCAATTTCTTCAGCATTCTTGTCTATAAATTCTTCATTCACCCTCGGCCATTCCGATATAGAGGCATAACCATTGCCAAATAGATTGGTCCAGAGTTCATCGCAAATATGTGGAGTAAATGGAGACAGCAATCTTATTAACACATTTATGACCTCGTGAAGTGTGTATTGAGCCCCCCTCCTCGATTCTTCTCCATAAATTTCCGACTTATATAGGCGATGTTTAACGATCTCTATATAATTATCTGCCAAATCGTGCCATACAAATTTTCTTATTTGTTCTAAAGTAATGTTGAAGCGATAACGATCCATATTTTTTGTGCAGGTATCAATTAATTTTTGTAATTTGGTTAATATCCATCTGTCGATGTCTCTCAACTCATATTTTTTCTTTGGGTCAAAATCCTTGAGATGAATCTGAATAAATCTGCATATATTCCAGAATTTTGTTAGGAATCTATGAGAGTGTTCGCACTCCTCCCAACTAAATGGATAATCATCTCCAAGAGTGCCAGATGCTGCCCATTGCCTTATTGTGTCTGCAGAATATTTTTTGAGAGGCTCATCTGGTTCGATAACATTCCCCAGACTCTTTGACATCTTCCTGCCATCTGGACCAGCTACCATTCCATTGATCAATAAATCTTTAAAACAGGCTTTATCAGTCAAGATTAGACATCTATAGATCGTGTAGAATGCCCATGTTCTTATTATCTCATAACCCTGGGGTCTCAATGATGACGGATATGTCCTCTTGAAGAATTCATCATCCTCCATCCATTTAGATATTACCAATGGAGTTATCGAGGAATCCACCCAGCAATCACATACATCCTCTTCACCGATCGCCATTCCTCCGCATTTTGGACATCTCCTTTTTGTACCTCTCGGATCAACTGGCAGTTCACTTTCATCTGCTGGGATTATCTCTCCACAAGAACAGATCCAAAAGGGCAAGGGAGTTCCAAATATCCGCTGTCTTGAGATAACCCAGTCCCAATCCATCGCCTCGCTCCAGTCAATTAATCTTTGAAGCATATATTCAGGATACCAGTTCATATTTCTTGATGTTTCTATTATCTCCCGAATAAAATCCTTGACATTTATGAACCATTGCTCCAATGGAATCAATTCTATCGACGCTCTACACGAACTCCTCTCCGTATGTGCTACAACCTGATGTTTTATCTTCTCAATCTTTCTAATAGAGCCAATCTCAATTAAATCCTCTGCAATTTTCCTTCTTGCCTCTTCAACCTTCATGCCTTTATATCTTCCAGCATTTTCCGTCATTCTCCCCTTTTTGTCAATCACCTCAATTATTGGCAATCCATATTTTTTCTGCCATTCTATATCTTGCTCATCACCAAATGTACACAAATAAACCGCTCCGGTTCCAAATTCTCTATCTACGGAATCGTCTGCAATTATCGGCACTTTTCTATTAAATATTGGAAGAATCGCCTCCCTTCCTATAAATTTCTTGTATCTCTCATCTCGTGGATGAACGAGCACCGCAACGCAGGCTGGCATCATCTCCGGTCTTGTTGTGGCAATAGTGATTTTATGCTCATCATCAATTTTTAGGTCTATATAGTATAATTTTCCATCCTTCTCTATGTGTCCTATCTCTGCCTTTGCCAATGCGGTCTCGCATCTTGGACACCAGAGAACTGGATGTTTTTCCCTGTATAACAAATTTTTCTTGTAGAAGATAAGCAATGTCTTCTGTACCAATCTTTTATAAGAATCGTCCATCGTTCTATAGCTATAATCCCAATCTGAAGAATAGCCAATTCTATCAAATTGTTCTCTCATTCTCTTTATTGCGAGATTTGTCCATTCAATACACCTCTTTAGGAATTCCTCTCTATTTTCTTTGCTTACATTCAATTCATTTTCAACCTTTAATTCAGTTGGCAAGCCGTGACAATCAAATCCCTGAGGGAAATAGACATTAAAGCCTTTCATCCTTTTATACCTTGCCACAATATCGATCCATACATGATTGTAGATATGTCCCATATGTAATGTTCCGGAGGTAAATGGAGGTGGGGTATCTATAGAGTAGACCTCCCTATTGGAATCCAATCTAAATCTATAAATTCCCTCCCTCTTCCATTTCTTCTGCCACTTTCTCTCCACATCCTTCGCATCATACCTCTTTGGAAGAATTTTTTCCATTTTGAATTAGATATATTATGCATTCATAACCTAAATATGATATCTAAAATATAAGCCATTTCATCATAAAATCACAACTGTAAGAATTTATTTAGGAATAGATATGTGAGCATCGAGAAGAGTGTTGCTATCACCGGGGTCAAAATCCAACCAAGGAGAATGTACTTCATTGTTTCTCTATCAACCGCTCTCGTTCCCTTTATGAGACCGGTTCCCAATACACCACCGATAACTGCTTGAGTTGATGATACCGGAATACCAAGAAGTGTGAAGAAATATATTGTTAGACCAGCAGAGAATTGGGATGTAAATGCCATTACCGGCCCCATAGCAGTTATTCTCTTCCCGACAGTTAACACGACCCTTTTGCTGAGCAATACCGCTCCCAATCCCATCGAAATTCCAAATGCAAGTGTTAAGATTATTATATCTGCAATAATTCCAGCACTAATTACCGGCCCCACGGAATTTCCAATGTTATTTGCACCTATGCTGTATGCCAGAGAAATCGTTCCAATTAAGAGGAGGGATTGGAGAATTCTGTTAAATTCTATTATGCTCATTCTTTTAGATATTGGGATTATTATGAGGAAATGGATCAATATAGCGGAGATTATCGCAAATAGTGGTGTTAAAATCCAAGATAGAAAGAGTTCGTATAATTTTAGAAAATTTATTCTATCGTGGATGTTAATTGCAATAGCGGCACCAACAATGGAGCCGATTATCGCGTGCGTAGTTGAAATTGGAAATGCCATCAATGTCATTAGTCCGATTAGCAGAATGGCTGAGAATAATGCCGAAAATATCAAGACAGAATTTCTATTGACTTCTGTCCCGTGAATTATATCCTTACCTATTGTCTTTATGACTCCATGCCCTTGGAGAACCGCCCCCAGGATTATGAAGATTGAAACAACAATTGCAGATTTTCTAAATCCCATGGTGTTTGAGCCAACGAGAAGACCAATTGCATTTGCGGCATCATTTGCTCCAATACTCATCCCTATTATGAATGAACAGATTATTATTGCTATGCTTATGTCCATCTCATTCATGCGGTGTGCATTATAACAATCAATGAAAGTGCGTCGGATGCATCCTCCGCACAATCGGAGACATCACCCATGTATTTTATTAGATTATAAAGTAGGAGGGTTGTATTTGCATCATACTCATTGCTGTAGAGGATTGAGAGTGCCTTTCGCTCTATTATGTCAGAAGAATGTTCGTATCTTCTTATCTCCTTTATAAATTCCCTGATATTCTTCAAATTTTCCGAGTTCCTTATCTCAGATATACATTTTACAAGCATATACGAACTCTTTAGTCCGTATTGAAGTTGCTCATTGATAAATTCTATAATCTTCTTGTCAATTTTATCTACATTGATAAAGAGTAATAGCCTTGCAGCATCTTGGGCAACATCTGCAATATTGTCAATTCTTTCAGCGAGGTCGAGGATTCTGCTCCTGCTCAATGGCAGGAATGCTCCAGAGTACATATTCTCCTCAATATCTCTTCTCAATTTATCTGCCTTTGATTCCATGGATGATATAAATTCGACCTTTTCATTTAGCAATTCCTTATCCCTCGCTATAAACGCATTTAACGCATTTTTTAGTTCGACAACAACATCATAGGTTAGTTCCGCGTGCTCCACGAGTAGTTTCATGGTTTCTTCTTCACGTCCCTTCCCTATGTATGGAATAATATCAGATATCCTCATCACAACCACTCCACACTTAGGATAAAATAATCATAAATTTATAAGTTTATCATATTATATAATTGGGATGAATTTTAAGATTATATTACCGCCAATCATCGTACTTATTGTTTGCGGTGTAGCATCTGCACAGATCTGGGAGTGGAATGCCCGGGTCCAGTTCAATGTTGACGATGATTATACAACTGTTGATGGAACTGGTTATGTTAATGCCACAGCCACCTTAGAAGGCAATGTAATTGTTGTCGATGGAAGATTTGTTAAGATAAGTGGTAAACTGCCAGAGTTTGCAAATTTTGCAGATGTTATTGCCACTGATGGTATGGAAAGGGCATTGGAGAAGAGAACAACCTCGGCGGGCTCGTTCACAATAACGCAGATCGATAAAGAAACGTGGACATTTCATGGTGTTGTGAGCGATCCTGTACTACCTATTAACAATGGACACTTTGAGGTGGCGCTCTTCTCAATTTACAATGGAAAACCATACTATTTCTTTTTGAATACGGATTCACCAATAGATGGGCATTATTTACCATCCTCTGGATATGGCGAGGATAGTATTATATCGGCATTCTACTACAACAAAGCGGTCCAGTTATACAACATGGGCGATTGTATAAATGCGAGCATCAACACAGAAACCGCACTGGAACTCTACTCTAAAGAGGATAACCAACAGGGAATCTCAAAGACCA
>QMZM01000043.1 GCA_003663175.1 Candidatus Altarchaeales archaeon
GACCTTAGTGGTGAGAATGTTATCGCCCCCATCACACTTCCCAAAACAATAAATGCAATTCCAATTAGATTCCATAATATCAAGACCCATAGAAGAAATGTAGATTAGAATCGAAAATCCCAGGATTCCAGAAAACAGACCAGTAAAGAATCCCCTTCTCGCATTATCTCCAGATACAAGTCCCACCATAAATCCAGTTATCAATGGTCCAATAACTGGAGCCCATACCATAAAAATGTAGAGAATCGAGCCCGTAATGACTGCGATCATGCTCCTTAGATATGTAATCATCTCAAACCATTCATCTCCATATTCAAGTCCATTATCGTCTTTTCTAACAATTTGATTGCATTATTAACATCATCGATGCTGAAGATTCCAGTTGGTGAATGAATGTATCTACAAGGTATCGAGATAACTCCGGTTGGAACGCCCTCCCTTGTTAGATAGATTATGGCACCATCTGTCATTCCCCCCTCCAGAACATCAACCTGGTATGGAATTTTATACCTTTTTGCAGTCCTTATCATAAATTCCCTCAGTTTTGGATGAGTCACAACCCCTCTACCAGATGCCTCCGTTATTGTTATCGCCGGACCATTTCCTATCTTTAATCTGGATTCGGTTTCCTTTATCATTGGCGTGTCTCCAGCTATTGTGGTGTCTATAGCAAATGCGCAGTCTGGATTTATCCTGAATGCCGCAACCCTCGCTCCCTTTAAACCAACTTCTTCCTGGGTTGTGCCGACAGCAAAAATTTTTATTGGAATGTCTGATGGAATCCTCTCCATAACCCTCAACAGAACATAACAACCTAATCTATCATCAATTGCCTTGCCATAAAAAATCTTATCATTTAATTTCTGAAAATTCGGCTCAAATACTATTGGATCGCCAACCTCAACTATTTTTTCTGCATCCTTCTTGTTCCTTGCTCCAATATCTATAAACAACTCATCATGCCTTATTATCTTCTTTTTCTCTTCCTCCTTCTGTAGATGTGGTGGCTTAGAGCCAATAACTCCCGGAATTTTACCACTTTTTGACCTTATAACTACCCTCTGATTGATCAATAATCTGTCATCTATACCACCGATCTTTATGAAATTAATGAATCCCTTCTCATTTATAAATTTGACCATAAAACCAATTTCATCCATATGTGCGGCGAGCATTATTCCCTTCTCGCCATCACCCTTGGTGGCAATAACATTCCCAAAGCTATCTATCTCTACAGAATCGCAACTCTTCTCAAATTCCCTCCTCATTATCTCCCTTACCTCATCCTCAAACCCCGATACGGCATGAGCATTGCACAATTCCCTTAGGAGTTCCATCTTTGATCTTAAAGACTTAAAGATATTTTAATTATAAAAACCAAGATATATTTTAAATCTAAAATTCTTAAAAATTTTAAGATTCACGCCATAAAAATTGTCCATAAAAATCCATGTCAAGGTGCAAATTTGAAAACCTGCAAGATCGTTTCCCGTGTAGGAAATATGGCTGTTGCACCTCTCTGTTTGGATGAAGAGGGTGAGATTAGCCTGAAAAATGCCAGAAGGCTTCTTAGAAAGACAGCCTATCTTAATAATAAAAAAATTGGAGTGGTCTTTGATATTATTGGTAGAGTTGATAAGCCATATATTGTCATAAAATTATTCGGAAATTTCAGAAATCAAGATTCAGATTCATTATTGGGCAAGAGTATTAATCTAACCCAATGATGAAATGAAAATGTTTAATGAAATCCTTGAAAATGATCTCGATTTGGAAGATGATGAAGAAATAGAGGAGTTAGATTTAGATGATGAATCCTCCGAATATGAAAACAAAAATAAGAGGTGTCCAGAGTGTCTATCCACAAACCTAAGAACCGATTATTCGCATGGTGAGATCATATGTAAGGATTGCGGTTTTGTTATAGAGGATGAAATGTTTGATTTTGGACCCGAGTGGAGGGCATTTGATGAGGACCAGAGGGTAAAAAGGGCAAGAACTGGTGGTGTTTTGAGATATGCTAAACTGAATAGGGGATTAACAACGGAGATCGATAAATATGACAGGGACATTCGAGGGGGGGCAATCCAACCGGAGAGAAGGGCACAGCTATATAGACTCAGAAAACTTCAGCGTCGCTCCAGGATGTCAGATTCCATGCAAAGAAACCTGTCAATAGCGCTCCCAGAACTTGATAGAATGTGCGCATGTCTAAACATACCAAACACATTAAAGGAAGAGTGTGCCATATGGTATAGAAAGGCCGTCAGCAACGGTCTTGTGAGGGGTAGGTCGATAGAGTGTGTTGTTGCGGCGATAATCTACTTGGTGACGAGAAAGCATCATCTGCCAAAGACATTGGAGGAACTTGAAGAGGTTTCTGGCATAAAGAGAAAGGACATAGGAAGAAGCTATAGATTCATATGCAGAAGGTTGAAGATAAAGATGCCAATTGCAACGGCAATGGACTATGTTCCCAGATTTGCATCGGAACTTGGTTTATCTGGCAGAACCGAGGCGATGGCAATAGAAATTCTGAAGGAAGCGAGCAAGAAGGGGGTGATCTCCGGGAAGGGTCCAACTGGGGTTGCTGCAGCGGCAATCTACCTGGCAAGTAAACTAACAAATGACAGACAAACACAGAAGAGAATTGCCGAGAAATTGTCTGGAGTTACTGAAATAACAATAAGGAACAGATATGAGGAACTGGTAAAGGCACTGAATATAAAACTCTAATTATGCTCCGAAATGGATAAACACGGTCTAATTCTTTACAACATATCCAGGAGATTGAAATCGAGGTATGAAAGGGTCAGAATTTCATCATCAATGCTTGGACAATTCCTTGGGGTTTCACAACAAACCGCATCACGGTACCTAAGGGAGCTGGAGGATGAGGGTCTTATAAAAAGGAGTAGATCTGGTAGAGTGCAAGAAATTAGAATAACCGACAAAGGCATAAATCTACTGAATGAAATCTACATCAACCTGAAATCATTTCTTGAGAAACCATTGATAATTAAGGGTACTGTAACGACCGGAATTGGTGAGGGGGCGTATTATGTTAGAGAATATATGGAGAAATTTAGAGAAAAAATTGAATTTGAACCGTTTCCCGGGACATTAAATCTCAGGGTTGAGAGAATTCCATATATTGAAAAATACATCTCCGGAGTAATAGAGGGATTTGAGAGAGATGGCAGGAGTTTTGGCAATATAGGATTCATACCAGTGAGATTGATCGTAGGGGATAAGAAAGAGGACTGCCTTCTCATAATTCCAGAGAGAACTCATCACAAGGATGAAATTGAGATAATAAGTAGATTCAATCTAAGGAAGAAATTTAATCTTAAGGATGGGGATTCCGTTAAGGTGGAGATCATTAGCTAAAATCTAAATAGGATATATCCTCTGTGGATATATAAGATCTCCATCTTAATTAAAATAAAAATAATGATGAAATGCCTTAGAGACAGATTCGGGAAATCTGCGGATAAGGAACTGATAAATTTTGTGAATTCCATTGATGTGGATAGAGAGATGATTCTCGAGGATATATGGGGCAATGAGGTCCATGTTCTGATGCTTGCAAAGTGTAAAATAATTAGAAGGGAGGATGCAGCAAAGATTTTAAAGGCATTAAGAGATTTGAGGAGTGATTTTCTAAGCGGCGAATTTTCCCTTTCCTCAGAGCTCGAGGATGTTCATATGAATATCGAGAATTATGTTATGAAAAAAGTTGGAAGGGAAGTCGCTGGAAGGATGCACACCGCAAGGTCAAGAAATGATCAAGTGGTTCTTGATATAAAATTGAAATTGAGGAATGAGATTCTGCAAATATTTAACCTCTTGCTGAGATTTGAGGATGTATTGCTCGAGAGGGCAATCAATTCGTCAAATATTGTGATGCCCGGCTATACTCACCTACAGCATGCTCAACCAATAACCCTCGGTCTTTGGTTTTCTGCATATGCAACAATGCTATTAAGAGACATGGAGAGATTAAATTCCCTGTATGATAGAATCAATATTAATCCATTGGGCTCGTGTGCATTGGCTGGGACATCATTCGAGATCGACAGAGAATACACGACAAGATTGTTGGGATTTGACAGTATTAGTGAAAATTCATTGGATTCTGTGGCATCCAGGGATTTTATTATCGAAACGATGTCTTGTTTATCAATACTCATGTCAAATCTCTCAAGATTGGCTGAAGATATCATCCTATATTCAACATCCGAATTTAAATTTTTAGAAATTCCCGATGAATTTGCAACTGGAAGTTCTGTGATGCCACAGAAGAAGAATCCCGATTTTGCGGAACTTATCCGCGCGAGAACCGGGTTTGTTTACGGAGCGTTATTTCAGATCCTTACGGTAATGAAGGGAATTCCAATTGGATATAACCGAGACCTACAGGAAGATAGAGTAATGCTTTGGAGTTCTATTAGAGTGGTGAAGAATTCATTAAAAATTCTCTGTAAGGTTATAAAGAGAGTCGAATTTAATGAAGAGAGAATGCTGAATTTACTCCATGAGAATTTTTCAACCGCAACCGAACTTGCGAATTATTTGGTTAGGGAAAAGGGAATTAACTTTAGAGACGCCTATAGCATTGTTGGCGAAATTGTTAGGAAATTATCATCAAAGGGATCTACATTTGAATCTAAGAAATTAGAGGAGATTCTTAGGGAGAAGGGAATAAGTGCTGAGAATATTGATGACATCATAAGTCCAGAGAAGTGTGTATTGAGAAGTAGAAGTTATGGTGGCACCTCACCAAGAGAAGTCAAAAAAATTGTAAATAGAACTAAAAAGAAGGTATCGAGATTTAAGAGGATATCTGAAGAGAGAAGAATGAGGATAGAAAATGCAATGAAGCTTACGAGGAGTGAAATAAATAGGGTCATGAAATCTGCCTAGGTCGTTATCGAGAGTGTTATATCCTCCCCACTAATTTCCCGCTCGCAATACTTACACGCCAAAACTAGGGGGTCCTTCTGTTTTACTATAAACACCGATCTTACTGGTTCTCTCTCCTTATTTGTAATGCATGATGGATTTGGGCATCTTAATATGCCAACAATACTCTTGGGAAGCGTTACCTTCTTCTTCTCCACAACCCTATAGTTTCTAATCTTGTTTATTGTCGCATTCGGAGCAATAATTGCAATCTTATTTATTTCATTTGAGTCTATGTCCCTGTTCTCAACCTTCACTATGTCCTTTTTACCAAGAATCTTGCTCGGAACATTCATCGCTATCGTCACGGAATCCTTGAATTGGTTATCTATCCCAAGGATCTGAAGAACATCTGGCGCCCTGCCGTGTGAAATGTGGTCTATAACAATCCCATCCTTTATCGTCTTTATCTTCAATACCCTGTCTTCCTTCCCATTCATTTTAAAATTTTACATTACATACCAGGCATAGAAGTGCCATCCTCACCGGAATTCCATTTCTTGCCTGCTCAAAATATCTTGCGTGTTTTGTGTTATCTATCTCCGGTTTTATTTCGGTAACCCTCGGTAATGGGTGCATGATTATCGCATCGTCTTCGATGTTGTTGATTGTCTTTAGGTCAAGCACATACGCATCCTTCACCCTCTCGTATTCTTGCGGGTCCGGAAACCTCTCCCTCTGAATCCTCGTAACATAGATGACATCACAATCCCTCAAATTTAATTTTGTTGTCTCTTCAACCTCAATTCCCTTCTCCCTGAGACCCTTTATTATCCTCCTCGGCATTCTAAGTTCCATAGGTGAAATTAATCTTAATTTAACATCGTAATTTTCGAGACCATTTGTTAATGAATGAACGGTTCTCCCATACTTTAGGTCTCCGACAATACATATCCTCAAATTGTCAATTGTGTTGAATTCCTTTTGAATTGTATATAAGTCAAGAAGGGTCTGCGTTGGATGCTGATTTGCTCCATCACCACCATTTATTATAGGTTTTTCAGAATATTCCGATGCAAGTCTTGCGGAGCCCTCAACGGAATGCCTCAATACAATAACATTGGAATATGCTGATACAACCCTTATTGTATCTACTATCGTTTCGCCCTTTACCTCCGAACTCATGCTCGCGTTATCAAACCCAATTACCTGACCTCCAAGTAGTTTCATCGAAGCCTCAAAACTCATTCTCGTCCTGGTTGATGGCTCAAAGAAGAGGTTTGCCAGAATCTTGCCCTTCATAAGCGACGATGTTTCTCCGGATTTGAGTTTCTCTTCCATAAGAGCGGACTTCTTAAGAACATAATCGATCTCATCTCTTGAGAAATCCTTTATTGAGATTATATGCTTCTTATTCCAATCCATTCTATCCTATTTTAATTACTATGAATTCTAAGAAATAAATAATAATGAAAATTGTTCTCGCATATTCTGGTGGCTTGGATACCTCACTCTGCATAAAGTGGCTACAAGAGAAATATGATGCAGATGTCATCACATTAACCCTTGAGTTGGGACAGAGCAAGAGGGATTTGAAGGAGATTGAAGGAAAGGCTCTCGATTTGGGAGCAATAAAAACATACAGTATTGATGCGAGAAGAGAGTTCGTTGATGATTATGTTAATAGGGCGATAAAGGCAAATGCGATGTATGAGGGAAGATACCCGGTCTCTACTGCAATTGCAAGACCCCTGATCTCAAAATATCTTGTTGAGATCGCCGAGAAGGAAAATGCAGATGCCGTTGCTCATGGCTCAACTGGTAAGGGAAATGACCAGGTAAGGTTTGATTGCTCCATAAGGGCATTAAATTCAAGATTAAGGGTGATAACTCCAGTTAGAGAATGGAAATTTACAAGGGATAGCGCGATTAGATATGCCAGAGAAAACGGAATTCCAATTCCGGTAGATGTAGAATCTCCATATAGTATTGATGAGAATCTGTGGGGCAGAAGCATAGAATCTGGGATTCTGGAGGACCCAATGGTGGAGCCAAGGGAAGAGATATTTGAATGGACGAGAAGCATAGAGAATTGCTCAGACGAGGCGGAGTATATTGAGATCGAATTCGAGGAGGGAATTCCAAAAAAAATGAATGGAAAGAAGATGGATGAGGTTAAATTGATAACGAAACTTAATGAGGTTGCAGGGATGCATGGAATTGGGAGAATTGATATGATTGAAGATAGGATTATTGGAATAAAATCAAGAGAAATTTATGAATGTCCCGCAGCATCTGTTATCTTAGAAGCACATAGAGAACTTGAGAGATTGACATTAACGAGAGAGGAGAATCTATTTAAGGAGATCGTTGATAAGAAATGGGCAGAACTTGTCTATTTCGGTCTCTGGCATGACCCATTAAGAGAAGACTTAGATGCATTTATTGATAAATCCCAAGAATTCGTTTCTGGAAGCGTGAGATTAAAGTTGTTTAAAGGGAATGCAATTATTGTCGGTAGAGAGTCGGAGAGTTCACTATACGATTTAGGACTCGCAACATATGATAAGAGAGATGTATTTAAACACGAATTTGGAGAGGGCTTCACGAGGCTTTGGGGACTTCCATCTGAGATTGCTGGTAGGAGAAGAAAAAGATGTTAGAAATTTATCTTCCAGTAGCAAATATGGTTGTCGATGCCTTTGGAATCATACTTCTCGGAATATTTGTTGGTTCAATCTCTGGCTTCTTTGGAATTGGTGGAAATTTTATAATGATTCCCCTTCTCAATGTCGTGTTTGGAATTCCAATGAATGTTGCAATAGGCTCAAGTCTAACTCAGATAGTTGCAATGTCATCCTCGGGAACATTGGCGCATCAGAAGATGGGAAATATTGATTTCAAACTGGCGTTTTTCCTACTTATCGGTTCTCTCTCTGGCGTCTCTCTCGGGGCAATCCTGCTGAATTTATTAAAGGAATTGCCAGAATTCGATATGATGATAAAACAAATCTACATATTCATTTTAATATTGATAGCATTAATCATGATTATAGAAACGATACTCTCATTTGCTAAAAATAAAAAAAGATGGAACAATTTTCATTTGAGAATTCGGAGTGTTGAATTCCTCAAGATAAAATTTCCAACCTCCGGGATTAGTGTTTCCTTAATCTTCCCGATCATGGTAGGATTTGTCGTTGGCGTAATTGTGGGATTAACTGGATTGAGTGGTGGCTTTATAATGACACCCCTCCTCATCTACATACTTGGAATTAAGACGACCACGGCAATAGGGACGGACCTGTTTCAGATGGTGTTCATGTCATCTATGGGAAGCATACTGCATGCTGTTTCAGGAAATGTTGATGCATATCTTGTTTTATTGATGCTTATTGGCTCATCCGCCGGGGCTCAATTGGGCGCTCGCGCGACAAGAATGGTATCTGCACAAGATATTCGAGTTCTATTATCGTTATTAATCCTCGTTGTTGCGATCGGACTTGCAATAAACATGTGTATAATGTGTGATATAATTGATTAGAAAGAGGTTCATCATCAGGTGGTCGGC
>QMZM01000044.1 GCA_003663175.1 Candidatus Altarchaeales archaeon
AATAATAGCATAGAAATTTATAACTATTCTGGAAATTATACGGAAATTAAAATAACAAGGTCTAATGGAGTCTACTCATACTATGTCTGGATAAATGACTCCGCCGGAAATTCAAACTCAACCGAGATTAGGAATATTGTAATTAATGCTACCCCTCCCACCGTAACCTTGATCTCGCCAGAGAACAATTCATTCTCAAATGGAGATGTAAATCTCTCCTGCAGTGCAACGGATAATGTTCAATTATCTTCTATCTGTTTGTTTTGGAATTATTCTGGCGTGTGGAATTTGAGTGAATGTAGAGATGTTTCTGGAGTCTCAAACTTTACGATATTTGAAAGAACAAATCTGAGTGATAAGACATTTATATGGAATTGTATGGCGTGTGATAATTCATCAAATTGTGCATTTTACTCAGAGAATCTCTCCGTATGTATAGATACGATACCGCCAAACATGACATTCTATTCCATAACACCGGTGGTCGCAGTAAATGGCACCAATGTTTCCATAGTGGTCAATGCCACCGATTTACATCTAGATAGAGTATGGGCAGATATAACATTGCCAAGTGGAAGTTCGGAGAGAATTTCCCCACCGCAGAACTTCACGGTTAATCAGACTGGGAGATATAATATAACATTCTTTGCAAACGACTCTGCCGGAAACATGGCATATGGGGAATATTATTTTATCTCAGAAGTGGGGATGCAATTCAATCTATCTGCGACTGGTTATAATGATACCCCGTTGAATATAACCATAGAAATTTATTTTGATGGGAGTTTAATTGCATCGAATCGATCGGTTGGTAATTTGAGTTTGATCATACCGAGGTATAGATATAATTTGAAATTCTCCGTATTCAATAATTCACTCGTGGCTTCGTTCAATGATGTTAATGTTTCAGAAGATAATAACAAAACCGTAAGGTTCGATAGGCTAAATACAACAGAGTATTTGGTGGTATATGCGATATCATCAAATTATAGTATGAGTAATGCAACCCTCAACTTAAGTTATAATGGAACCGATTTCACATCCGAGAGTCATTTAGATGTCTATATATGCCCGGAATGGAACTTTTCATCCCGAGGTTGCGATGTAAATTGGACAAACATAACCGAAAACATAACCCAAGACTTCGATAATGATTTGTTTATCATAAATGTGCATAGATTTTCTGGCTTTGCGATAAAGCAAGAGGGGTTCTGCGGAGATGGAGTTAAGAATGATGACGAGGAGTGCGATGGCAATGACTTCGGAGGAAAGACATGCGTTAGTTTCGGCTACGATTATGGCTCATTAAGTTGCACATCTGATTGCAAGATCTCTACAAGTGGATGTGAAAATAGAAAATTTAGTGGCTATATAAGTTCTGGGGGTGGTGGCGGCGGTTCATCATATGTTTCAAAGCCAAAACCGAGTTGCTTTGATGGGATTCAGAATTGTCATCATGGAAGTTGTGAGGAGGGAATTGACTGCGGTGGACCTTGCCAGCCGTGTCCCTCCTGCTTTGATGGGATTCAGAATCAGGGAGAGGAGGGAGTTGACTGTGGAGGTCCTTGCGAGCCATGCATTACCACTACAACCTCGACTATAACCATAACCACAATCCCAACCCCAACCACCACCACGACTGTGGTAGCATTAACAACAATTAAAGAAACGACCTCAAGCGTAGAAACAACTACTGTAATGAGTGAGGAGTCAAGGGATATATTCTATGCCATGATTCTAATTGTGGTGTCCGTTGTTATGATTATCGCAGCATTGATCCTTAGAATGAGGAGGGGCGGTAAAGAAATTACTGAAGGGCTGGAAGGGGATATGTATAAACTTAGGAGTATGATTACTCATGAGGAGGAATGAATCTTATCTCTTCTTCATTAAAATTGCTGCAACAATTATAATCATAACTCCAAATATAACTCCATAGATCACCGGAAATCCGCGAGTTTCCTCGAGTGTGGTGGTTGTCAGCAGGGAAGATGTTGTCGGTGTTGTCGATAGTGTGGTTTGAAGTGTAGATGTGCTCGTGCTTATAATCGAATTTATCTTATTTAGCATCGAATGGCAGTCATTTATATCATCTGGAGAAATTCCCGTATTTGGAAGCTTTGTTATGTTTATCGCCTTCTCAAGTTCTATTCTTGCATTTTCATAATCGCCCTTATCGAATAAATTCTTACCTCTTTCATAGAATTCGTAGAATCTCTTTTGGTTTATATAGATTTCCCTCGCTTTGAAGCAATATACTGTAAAGTCTTTACCCGCAGATATCAATTCATTTTTTCCATCATCATCTAAGTCAGAGATTTCTATATCTGAAACCTCCCTGTATGGCGAGTATTCGAATTCCACCTCTTTGCTCTTATCAATGACATGGATCTTCTTTGAGCCAGAGACTATCTCCTCTATGCTATCCCAGTCCAGGTCCCCGGAGGTTACCTTATTTACCGACGAATTTGTATCAAAATCCCATATCAGATTCCCCTTCGAATCGAGAAGATAGAGTTTATCTGAGCCAACAATTATCTCCTTCTCGCCATCACCCTCTAAATCTGAGATGTGTACGCTCTTTATCGTTCCAAATGTATTGAATTTCCACTTCAAATTTCCATCATTTGTAATTACATATAATGTTGGATGCGTCCCAACAATTATCTCCTTCCCACCATCCATATCAATATCATCTACAATCAAGTCATAAATTGTGTTGGTGTCGAATTTCCACCTCAATCTTCTTTCGTTATCATATACCATCAGATACGATGAACCAACAATGACCTCTTTTTTCCCATCGCCATCTAAGTCGGAGATTGCAATCCCCCATGGAAAGTCCCCCCTGAATGATTTCTGCCATAGGATATCGAAATTATCATTGAAGATATAAATTGTGTGATCCCTCATTGAACCAGAAACCGCAATTATATCTAGTTTATCGTCAAGGTCGAAATCTGCAGTAATAATCTTCTTAACATCATCCTTTGTAACGAATTTTGATTTTAAATTCATGTTGTAATCAAAAATATGGACGGGTCTGCACGAACCCGCCAGAATTTCATCACATCCATCATTATCGATATCCCCAGCATATACAGAGAAGACTGCACATTTTGCGTTGTATTTCCAAATCTTTGATCCATTATGGCTTATCAGGTGGATGTGGTTGTCATAGGATGCCGCAATTATTTCCCTTTTTCCATCACCATTGAGGTCACTTATATGGATGTCATTTATCGCTTCTCTTGCGAGATATCTCCACTCTAAGGTCATATAGGGATTTATCTGTGCAGATACAATATTTATAACATAAAGAAGTGAGAGTACTCCAATTAAATTCCTTATCGTTGTCATCGTGGCAATTTTAAGAATTTTAATTAGAATTTTAGGTTTATAATTATTAAAATATAAGATATAAAAAAACAACATAAAATTACATAAAATAGAGAGTCTGCAATTCCTCATTTACTTAGAATGTCCTTATCCTGCCCTCGATACACATTTCTGTTATTGTTGTTATGTTCTCGAGCCAATAATCTGCTATCTCGATCGCCCTTCTCTTTAATTTTTTATCCCCAACAATATTTATTGACGCGATCATCGGTTCGTCGATTGGCTTACCTATCTGACTCATCAGTCTTACATGAACCTCTTCCGCTCCCTCCCCTGCGATCTCTTCGGCAATTTCCCTTGAGAGTAGATTATAAATCTTTCCCACATGATTAACCGGGTTTTTTCCCGATGCAGCTTCAAGGGAGACGGGTCTGCACGGAGTTATCAAGCCGTTGACCCTGTTGCCCCTACCAACGGAGCCGTCATCTCCTTGTTCTGCACTCGTGCCGGTGAATGTTAAATATACGCTGCCATCTTCATAATCATCAGCAGTATTTATGTAAATATCGACATCCCTCTCCGTCATTCTTGATACAAATCTCTCCAGTTTTGAGTGCAATTTTTCAATTACTGATATGTAGTGGTCAAGGCTTTTTATGTATCTTGAGACCATCGCGGCGGCAATTGTTAAATTTATCCTGTCCCCATTTCTGAATCCCATTACCTTCACATCCTCACCGACCTCTCTCATACCGAGTTTCCTATTGATATAGATCTCTGTTTCAAGCACAATTCTCTCCAAGTCTGAGAGCGGGGCATAACCAACACCAAATGATGTATCATTTGATTTTGGAATTCCATTCTTTTCAAATATATGCTGTAAATCTGCAGAACCCATGCCAATTCTCTGATCAATCTCAGCAAATTTATCAATTTCAATATTCTTCAATGTATTTTTTAGATACTCTCTTGCAGATTCAATTGCAATCTCCGCAATTGGTATCCTTTCATTTCCAACCCTCTTTGTCGCTCTTCCTCCAAGAAGAATGTATACCGGACGTATCATCTCACCACCGCCATACTCTGGCTTTGCGGCACCTCCCACAAGCTCTACCTGGTCCGTGTTGTGATGCAGGACTCTGCCATATCTGTGCAGATATTCCCTGCATAATGCCCTGGAAACGGATTCTGCGATTCCATCACATAGGGAATCCGGATGTCCCAAACCTTTTCTCTCAACGAGTTCAATTTTCTGTTTTTCAATTGGCGTTATCCTTGGGAATTCAACAACTATGTTTCTCATTCTACATCACGGATTCCATCTACCGTCACCTCAAATATACATTCGGCTTCGGGCAGGTTTGGGGAGTCTATAAGGCGCGCGATCCTCTTGTCACCCTTTCCCTTCCTGAGATAAACCCTAAATGTGGCGGTATGACCAACGATATGACCACCTATGGGAGCGGTCGGGTCTCCAAAGAGCACATCAGGTCGTGCCATCACCTGATTTGTTACAACAACGGCAATATTATGCAGGTCTGCTATCTTTCTCTGGAGTATATGTAACAATCTATTTAACTTTTGTTGTCTCTCAGCGAGCGCGCTTCTTCCGGTGTATTCTGCCCTAAAGTGAGCGGTTAATGAATCCACAACAACCAATTTTATATTATACTCCTTTGCAATCTCTGATGCCTTCTCGGCGAGTAGCATCTGATGGTCCGAGTTATATGCCCTTGCGACATATATATTCTTCAGTGTCTCTTCCGGATCCAACTCGAGATACTTGGCCATTTGTTGAATTCTCTCGGGTCTGAATGTATTCTCCGTGTCGATATATACCGCATTTCCCTCCAAGCCACCCCTTTCCCTTGGCAATTGAACATTTACAGATAATTGATGACCTAATTGTGTTTTTCCAGAGCCAAATTTCCCAAAGAATTCGGTAATCGCCTGGGTTTCAATTCCACCCCCGAGCAATCTGTCGAATTCCTTACTACCAGTTGTTAATTTACCGATCTTTTCCCTCTTCTTCATGACCTCGAGACCTGTTTCAAAGCCCATATTGAGCCTTTTTCTCGCGGCATTTATAATCTTTATTGCAGAACTCTCACCAATTCCAACCTCTTTTAGTTCGGAAATCGATGCCGCAGCGATCGATTCTAAGCTGTGAAGACCCGCTTCCCTTAATTTTTCGGCAATCGATTTTCCAACACCCGGCAAGTCTTCAAGATCCATCTTAAAAATATTTTGGTTTATTGATTAAAAAGATGACTCAACCAATTTTTCAAATTCCCTTATTATTTCATCCCCACCCATTAATGAATTCTTGAGAACATCAACCAGGGTCTCAGCGGCGACTATTTCAATCTTATCTTCATATTTCTTCTCTAACAGGACATCCTTCTCATTACTCTTTGGTATGATAATCTTCTTTAATCTCGCATCTGCGGCTGCCTCGATCTTCTGTATGATTCCTCCAACCGGGAGAACCTCCCCCCTGACGGTTAGTGAGCCCGTCATTGCAACCGATTGATCAACCTTTATATTCTTGAGTGCAGATATTATTGCGACCGCGACCGAAACACTCGCCGAATCGCCTTCAACACCCTCATATGTTTGTAGAAATTGTACAAATATGTCATATTTTTCCTTTATATCCTCTCCAAAGACCTTCATTATCACTGCCGAGACATTCTGTATCGCTTCCTTTGCAATCTCCCCGAGTTTACCAGTCGCAATAATCTCGGACTTTTTCCCTCCGGGAGCAACCTCTGCCTCTATTGGAAGTACAATTCCACCCTCACCAAGAACCGCGAGACCATTCACTCTACCTATCCTACCCCCTTTCGTTACGAGGACATTATACTCCCTCTTCCTTTCTAAGTAGATATCGCTGATCTGTCTCTCGAGGGTTCTTGATGTCTTCTTTCCCTCTAAGACATCCTCGGCGGTAACATACTTGTGCCCCCTTTCCTTTGCGATGTCGCCAGCAGCCCTCACCAATCCTCCGAGTTCTCTAAATCTTAGGGTAATTTTATTCTTCATGCCCGCCTTTCTCTTTGCTTCCCTTATTATCTCCCCAACCGCATCCCTTGTGAAGTGGGGAATCTTACCATCCTTTTCAACCTCTTGAGCAACAAACTGAACCAGTTTCTTTCTTATTTCTTCGGAGTCATCAATTATGTCATTCATATAAACCTCATAACCATAACCCCTTATTCTTGACCTCAAAGCGGGATGCATGTGTTGAATTACATCGATGTTTCCAGAGGCAACCAAGATAAAATCACAGGGTACCGGGTCGGTCATTACCATTGCCCCAGAACTCATCTCAGACCTCCCAGTTATTGGCAATTTCTTCTCCTGTAATGCGGTCAATAAATCCTGCTGCGATTTGCCAAGGGTTGCAATCTCATCAATAAATAGAACCCCCTTATTTGCCTTATGAATCAGGCCGGGAACGACTCTTAGATGTGGCGGCGTCCCCAAACCACCACTCTGCAATGGGTCATGTTTCACATCCCCCAGGAGTGCCCCAGCGTGCGCCCCGGTTCCATCATAGAATGGAGCCCTTTTTCTCGATGAATTATCAACAATTAATTTTGGAACATTACTCCTCTGAGTTCCCATCATCATCAGTCTTAAATTCAGACCGAAGAGAAAGAATAACAGAATTCCAAAACCCATCAGTGTTGCGGTTACAATTCCATCTATAAGTCCCGCAATATGGAGAATTAATGCGGTTGTAATTATCATGAATGGGAGCAACAGTTGATTTCCCTTTCTTTCCGGTGCCTCACCAAGTTTCTCACGCTCCTTCTTAACGATCTTCATTCCCTCACCTGCCGGCACAACCCTTATCTTTGGATTATTCTCATCCTCCAGATTTGGATAGACAAGAATATCAACCAAGGATTCGGCGGGCAATAATTCCGCCATAGCCATTGCGAGCATGGACTTTCCAGTTCCCGGTTCGCCTATTAAGAGAACATTCCTTCTCTGCTTTGCAGCCTTTTTTATTATATCAACTGCCCTGTCTTGCCCTATAACTTGGTCTATTAGCCTCTTTGGTACCTCTATTTGATCCGTTGTCTCGAAGTCATCCCACGATTTCATCTCATCTACACTAATCTTTTTCTCCTCCCTTCTCTTCTTCCCTTTAGCGACATCCCTTTTGGATTTTTGAATTTCAAAAATAGACCGACCCATTTCAATATATAAACTTTAGTAAATTGCACTTAAATATACGAAGAGGAATTACCAAATTACCTCCACACTATCTGTTCTGAATTTCTGCTTGACAATTGTATCTTCCAATTTATGCCTGATTCCAGATTTGTACATCAATTCCCCCAAGAATGCAATCATAACACCATTGTCACTGCAATACCCCTCCGGAACATCAAATCTTGCGTCGTGTTCCTTAGCCATTTCTCTTAACATTTCCTGCAGTCTTTTATTATTTCCAACCCCCCCAGTCAATAATAACTCTCTTGCCTTCAAGTGTGCCAATGCCCTCTCTGTAACTTCAGTGAGCATTGCAAATGCGGTCTCTTGTAATGAGAAGCATATATCCTCTAATCTGTATTTCTTTGATTTGAATTTATTAATTGCCGATGTTAGGATTCCAGAGAATGAGAGGTCGGTTCCCTTCACAACATATGGCAATTCAATAAAATTCTTACCATTCTTTGCAAGATTCTCGATAATAGGTCCAGCCGGATGTCCAAGTCTCACCGCCCTTCCAAATTTATCAAGCATATTCCCGATTCCAATGTCTAATGTCTCCCCAAATATCCTGTACCTACCATCCTTCAGCATTAGAATCTGAGTATTTCCACCGGAGACATAAAGTGCCAGCGGATTCCTCATTTTGCATAGAATCCTTCCGATCTCTATATGTGCAACACAATGATTAACACCAATGATTGGAATTTTATAATGAAGCGATAAGACCCTTGATGCGGTGGCAATTGTTCTTAGACAGGGTCCCAATCCCGGACCTTGGGAAAACGCTATCAAATCTATATCATCGAATTTTAGATCGGCGGATGATAATGCAGAGTATAACGCATCTTTCATATTTTTGGAAAT
>QMZM01000045.1 GCA_003663175.1 Candidatus Altarchaeales archaeon
GAAATGGAGAAACCAACACCAAAACCACCAGAAATGGAGAAACCAACACCAAAACCACCAGAAATGGAGAAACCAACACCAAAACCACCAGAAATGGAGAAACCAACACCAAGACCACCGAAGATGGAGAAACCAACGCCAAAGCCAGAACAGGTACCATCTAAACCATTTGAAATAGAAAAACCAGCTGAGGAGGTGGAGGAGAAAAAACCTATTAAAATGTTGAGAGAGTTGGTTCAGAAAGAGAAGAAAATAGAGGCAAGTAGAGCAGCAGAAGAACTTGGTATGAGTGAGGATGAGGTAATGAGATTGGCACGGGAATTAAAGGAAGAGGGAATAATTGAGATAAAACCCAAATTTTTGGGTGGAGCATATTTACAGTTAACTCCAGATGCACTTAAGAAGATAAAGGCAATTGAAGAGAGGGAAAAGGCGGAGATTATAAAGAGAGAGTTAGAAAGGCTTAGAAGGGAGAAAAAATTCATTTAGATTGAATGTCGGAGAGAATCCTAATACTAAAGTCTGGGAAATGTGCATGGGCGAGATGCCTATTTTGTGGTTATGGTTCGATTCATACAGAAGTGGGTAAGGAAGATCTAATAAGGAAATTTGATAAATTCTTTAGAAATTTAGATAAAACAGAGAATCTGAAGGTATTTGGTTCTGGGAGTTTTCTTGACGAAAAACAAGTTCCTAAGGAAGTTAGGAGATATTTTATAGAGAAGTGTAGGCAGATGGGAATAAAAAAGGTAACTATAGAATCGAGACCAGAATTCATAACAACCGAAAAATTAAAAGAATTTGATGGAATAGACCTCGAAATAGGAATTGGTCTCGAGGTGGCAGATGACAAAATATTAAAAAGAATAAACAAGGGATTCTCTCTTAAAGATTATGAGAGGGCAGTCGATATAATTCATAAATGCAATAAGAAGGTAAGGACATATTTGTTGGTGAATTTACCATTCGTAAGGGATATAGAGAAGAGTCTTGAGGATTCTGTGAGATACGCTCTAAAATTCTCCGATTCCATAGTTTTAATAAATTTATTGCCCCACCATAATTCCAAACTCTTCAAGATGTGGTTGAGGGGGGAGTGGAATTTCCTATCAAGAGATGAATTTTACAAATTGGTAAAAAAATTTGCTAAGAATCCAAAAATTGAAATTGATGTTGAAACATTCAAATTCATCCCAAAATTTCCATTGGAGTTGAGAGAGAATCTATCCGGGGTCGGTGAGGAATTTCTGACTCACAGGCACTTTGAGGTGTGGCAAGATTACTTGCAGAGATGGTATTGCCCTCCGAGGAAAAGGGACATACTTCTCTTATTGCCTTGTTCTCACAAAAAGCCATATTCAAAATCAAAGACCCACAAAAAAATCTTGAGGATATTGAAAAAATTTAAGAATTACCGAAGAATTCATCAGGTAATGGTGAGTAATGCCGGTTTAGTTCCAAGAGAATTCGAGAATTTATATCCATTCAATTCATATGACTGGGATGAGAAGAGGGAGACCCATGAAATAAAGAAAAGATATATCGAGATAACGGCAGAGAGAATAGAGAGGTATCTCTCCGCACATAAAAAATCGTATAAGAGAATCCTGTGCTTTCTAAGGTATGATTCCGAATCGTATAAGGCATTAAAAATTGCATCTCAAAGATTGGGATTTGAATTCAGAAATTTATTGAGTAAGGAAACATATAATAGAATTAAATCAAGAGGGAGAATCTTGCAGACAGAGGATGCATTAAATGACCTCTATAATGGATTGAAGAATGAAATTGCTTAGATTTAAATTTGACGGTAATGAAAGGATTGGTATATGGAAAGGTAAAAGAATTTTTGAGATTTATGGAAGCATATTTAACCCGGGAAGTAAGACTGGAGATTCATTCTGTGAAGAGGAGATAGACTTCTTGCCTCCAATAATCCCAAGAAAGATAATATGTATAGGATTTAATTATAGTGAGCATAGAGATGAATTAAGGGAAATCGCAACGAAAGAGCCAACCATAACTCTTAAGGCTCAGAATTCCATAACATCTCATAATAAGCCGATAATTCTACCGATCGAGTCCGATAGGGTTGAGCATGAGGCTGAACTGGGCATCATAATAGGGAGGGGTGGCTATAGGATAGATAATCCGGCGGAGCATATCTTTGGATATACCGTTGTAAATGATGTTACTGCAAGAGATTTGGAAATTAAAATGAAACAATGGAGTCCCGCAAAGAGTTTTCCATCTTTTTGCCCGGTGGGTCCATGTATAGAGACAGATATTGATCCAAGAGATTTGAAGATAAGATGCTGGGTTAATCGAGAACTAAGACAAAACTCGAGAACTTCATTTATGATTTATGATGCGTTCGAGTGTGTAAAATTTGTCAGCAAATTTATAGAACTTGAGAAGGGGGATTTGATTGCAACTGGTACCCCTCCCGGAGTCGGTAAACTTTATGATAAAGATATCGTCGAGATCGAGATCGAGGGAATAGGTGTTTTAAGGAATTATGTCATCTCTCCAAAAATATGAAGAATATTTAAATATCTTGCTTTAGAATATGATAATATGGAAAATATGTTTCTATTTCTGAGTTTCATTTTTCTTTTTACGCTTATATTTGGAATGGTGATAGAGAGGTTCAGAATTCCATGGATATTCTCCGCACTGATTCTGGGGATCGTTCTGTCAAGGATAAACCCATTTGCTGGGGTTATGGGTTATGAGCCAAATTCCAAGATGTTCGAATTTCTGGCGCAGATCGGTATGTATTTTCTCCTGTTCGTAATTGGATTTGAGATCGATTTGAAAGAGATAAAAAGGAGTAGTAGATTTATACTCGTCTCCACATTCATGATAATAGTGTCTGAGGCGATTCTTGGAACATTACTTATATATTTCATATTCAATCCCCTCCTTTCTGCAGAATATGGCATAGTAATAGCATTCTTGGTTGCTCTGTCATTTGCAACTGTTGGCGAAGCGGTCCTGATTCCGATTCTGGATGAATTTGGAATCATAAATACAAAACTTGGACAAACGATAATTGGA
Organism: Candidatus Altarchaeales archaeon; assembly: GCA_003663175.1. GTDB lineage: Archaea > Altiarchaeota > Altiarchaeia > IMC4 > QMZM01 > QMZM01. The sequence goes on from QMZM01000045.1 coordinate 3,061, forward strand.
ATTGGTTGCTTAGATGATATTATTGAGGTGTTTGCACTGATATTCATGGCTATCCTCGTTGGTTCACAGGTTCATGAGCATGTCAATATAGCGGTGACATTATTGTCGTTGCTCATTCTTTTTATAATGACGATCAGTATTACAGAATTTGGTGAAGAGGGCAGAAAATTCTGTTTTAGGGATATAGAAACCTTATTCCTATTTGTGATATTTATATTCTTCCTATTCTTAGGTATCGGAGAATATGCTGAGAGCACTGCACTTGCAGCACTGCTCGCCGGAATATCGATGAAGACATTTCTTCCAGAGAGGAGATTGAAACTGATAGAGAGTGAAGTAAAAACAATGTGCTACGGTTTATTTGTGCCGATATTCTTTGTATGGGTTGGTATGAGCATTGATATTGAATACTTGCTTTCATATCCGCTACTGATCCTATTAGTTGTTTTTGTATCTGGCGGAACAAAATTAATTGTTACCTACATTGTGGGGAATAAGGAACTTGGAAAGAAGGAGTCTATTCTATTGGGAATTGGACTTTCTGTCAGATTTAGTACGGGAATCGTGATAATAAAAATTCTATTCGAAAATAAATTGATCAATGAGCCATTATATTCAATTCTGATAGCATCTACTGCAATATTTACATTTGTGATTCCATTGCTCTTTGCAAATCTTCTTGCAAAATGGAAGGGAATTGCGCAGTCCAGGTTTTAGATATACTCGGTAATCCTCTTCTGGGTTAGAATTTCGCTCATTCTCAGATATTTATCTATTGGAACTCTTAGTCTGGAATTTATAGAATTTAGCGCCTCATTTAATGAGTTAAATCTCTCCGGCTTCTTTCTTAGTGCATTTCTAACATTCTCTCTAACCTCCCACACCCCCACCGGCATAATATAGCCCTCATAGATTTCTCTAAAAACAACAACCCTTGCCTGTCTTCTAATTCTGTAAAGATATTCGGCAATCCCAATTCTGGCAGCATAATAGCCTCCACCCTCCTTCTCCGCATATCTCGTCCTTCCCTTAAAGCCCTCATACTCCACCTGTATAACTGGTTTTGAGTGGGATAGAGTCCATAGTGTTTTTGGAGCCCATGCCTCAAATAATTCGAATTCAAATCTTCCCGGGATGAAGAGGATTTCAAAATGATTATGGAGATACTCATTAGAAAAGACCAAGAATTCGCCGATCGACTGAAAATTCCTTATCTCTTCCAACAGAAATTTTGCAATTATATCATCTACTGCCGTGATTGACCATCTCGTTGGGACTAATTTTCTATTCTCTCTGATCCCAAGCGATGCGGATGAGAGAACATTTGTTAGATAATAAACATCAAATCCTCTTCTATATAATTTAAATATTCCCTCCGATGCCCTCATCTCGTCATTAACGACATAATCAACAGCCCTCGGTATCCTTGGATTTTCGACTATTTTGAAGTCTTTAATTACACTCGATGGACCCATCGGTTGTGTTATGGGTGAGAATGAAAGCCTTAGAGTTGGTCTCTTCTTGAGTATTGCTTCGATGTCTATTGGCTTATAAGAGAGTGCAATTTCTCTAGATTTTTCAACAAATCTCGTCATTGCTTTGACATTCTGCCTTAACTTGGACCTGAAGAGAAATGACCTCATTCTTATTATCGCATCATAGGTATTTCCATACCACTTGGCGGGATTATCGCTCAAATCGGCAACATCTGGGTCCAAGGATGTCAGGGGTCCAACAAATACATCTGGATAATTTCTCCATCCAACAAATATCGATGGGCTTGGACCAAAGATTTCATCAGAGAGTTTCTCTTTAATTGGAATTTGAGTCCTTATCCTCTCCAGGACTGGACAAAAATTTAATCCGCAGAGCATTTTCCCACCCTTACATATAATACACAGATCTCTTGACATAGGTTTCATCTTTATCATTGCCCTTTTTATCTCACATCCCCTTCTTCTTGGATAATGTGTTTGGGACATTTCCCGTTAATATAAAAAAATTAAAATTAAAATTTAAGACTGATAAAAAATGAGAATTCTTAAGAATGGGGCAAGCAGGTATGTTTGGATGAATATCCAATTAACCAAGAGCAGGGTGCTATTGTTTCTTATTCTATTTTTATTTGCATTTATTCTATCCGTAATGAAATTCCCGTATGCGATCTTTGGATTTATTATGATTCCAGTTGCATATTTACTCTTGATCTATTCCTATAGAAAGCTTATAGAGTGGTCAAGCGGAATAAAGGGTGAAGAGATAATAATGAAGGAGTTAAAGAAGTTGGATGATTCCTATTATCTCATCAGTGGTGTTGTGATAGCGCCAAATAGAGGGGATACCGATCATATTGTCATTGGAAGAAATGGTATATTTGTCATTGAAACAAAGAACTATGGTGGTGAGATCGAGTGTGATGGGGATGAATGGAGGAGATACAAGATAAGTAGGCAAGGTAGAAAATATAAACTCAAGATAGGAAGTCCGAGCAATCAGGTTAAGAGAAATGCAAAGGCACTGAAGGACCTAATCCTTAGACATAGAGAAAAGATATTTCGGAGAAGAATGCCACATATATGGATAGATAGCATTTTAATCTTTACAAATGAGAATGCAAAATTACATTTAAGGAATCCAACGGTCAATGTCTTGGATGTTGGGGAATTGTGTGAATTTATAATGAATAGAGAATCTGAATTTAGACTCGATGATGAAGAAGTAGAAAATATCGCAAGGTTAATTCTTAAATATGGTAAATAATTACATTAGAATTATGAAACTGCACCCATGTTTGTTATTCCAGAGAAGATTGTAGATAGTAATATCTGTAATAAAAAGAAAACAGCAATTGATAATCCTATCAGAACTGGTATTATCGGTATTCCAGATGTTAATTTACCATTTTTCATCAATCCTATTAATAATGAACCAAAGAAGCTAAGTGTCACTAAGACTATGATAGAATAAGTAACAAAGAATTCATAATCTACCGGTATTGGTCTTATTGTTAATCCCGCATGCATCGTGGCTGTATAGGACACCTCTTCAAGATTCATTTGACTAAATATCTCAGAGAATATTCTTATAAATTGAGACGATGCCGCAAATAATAATGGCGCTCCAAATATAATAGAAAACAATATAAACATTGCCTGTGCCGATGTCTCAGATTGCATTTTCTTGAATAGATTCTGTTCAGATTGAATGCTCTTTGAAATTCCTTGTAAAACCGTTGGCAATTCACCGCCAGAGCTCATTCCCTGAATCATCAATTTTACTGTTCTCTCTAGCTTCTCAGATTTTATACGCTTTGTCATATTGATCAATGCTTCATCTAATGGTATTCCCGCTAATGTGTCCTTTGCAACCCTCTGTATCTCAGCTGCCAGTGGGCCAAATTCTGGTCTTGCCGATACCCATAATGCATTATATGGTGTCATTCCTGCGATCATATTCTGGGATATCAGAGACAGCATATCCGGGAGTGTTTTTTCAATACTCGATGTGCGCCTATCTATTAGAGAGCTTATAATCATATACATAATTATCCAAACAAGAACGAATGATATTATTGCTGTGAGAATTACCATCTTCGATTCTAATTTAAATACGAAATAGCCAATTATTCCAGCAGTAATCGGTAAAATTATACTATAGAGTGCAGCCATTCCAAGTATCTTCTCCGAGTTCCGAGTAATCCCGGCATATAAAAGTGTGTTTTCAAACGATTTCTTTATGTTTGATGGAAAAAATGTCCCGAGTTTATACTGAATCGATACCGTAAATTTCACAAAGAAGTGGATAAATGGCTTAAGGATATTAAAAAAGAAACGAAGTATCATAGCAATAAAATTTACTAAATTAATGAGAATTATGGAAAACACACGAGCCAATATGATCACGCCTTTGTATATAATCTCTGATACCCTATCGATTACCCTACTAATAATCCCTCCTCTATCTCTCCTTTCCATTTTATACATCCGGTCTCTTACTTCTTATTAGTGATATAAATATTAATTGCAATACTAAAATCATTATCAGAATTGTCCAGAATATACTCTTCACTCCCTCCTTTTCCATCTCCACACCAATGAAACTCGATAGAACCAAGATTAGTGTGACGCCCATTGATGGCAACACAATTAGTAACATCATATAGACTAATGCCCAGAGACTCATTTCCTGACCATATATCTTTATCTTGCTCTCTTTCTCTTCTCTGATGTCATCACATATCGCCATAAGTGCTAATTTTACATCAGATCCCGTTTGCATTGCATTTGATATCTGCCAGAATACCCTCCTTAGATTTTCAGACGGCGAGAACATCCCTTGATTATACAGAACGTCTTTCATCGAACTTCCAGACTCTACTTCGCGAACTATTTTATTTGCTATATTTGAACATTCACCATAACCCCCAGTAGCGATATTTGCAATTGCATTAAATATTGGCACTCCCGCCGTTAGTTGAATTTGCATATCCTTTAGCATATACTCCAAATCCTTGTCTATGAGTCTAGCTTCCCTAAGAATCTTCAATTTTGGCTGGAAGAGAAAGTAGAGGAATGTGAATGCTCCTATAAGTATTGGTGTGCCAAATGCAAAGTAAGGATTGAGTTTTAGATTCAATAAGTATATCACCGCAATAAATACTGCAGATGATAGGAATGTTATCAGCGTCATGAATATTGTAATCGCCAAGTATTGCTGGGCGTTCATATCATAGCTCGCCTTCTTTAGCGTCCAATCCATTTCAGGAAAGAATAAGAGTAATGGCTTTACCCCTGGCATTAATGCCTTGGCAATTTCGCCCAATTTTTCTGAATTTACTATCGATGGTGACATTTTTCAGTTTTTATCCTTTATTACCCTTTGTTATTATCTCAAATATTCTTATCCTGTTCGATAAGTTCAAGTACTGCATCTTTGTCTATATAATACTCGGTAACTATTCTACCAACATCATTCACGCTCTTTATATCATGTCTTAGTAGCCATTTCAGAACCTTCTGTTTACCAAGCAGGTCCTCATTCATCTCCTTTTCACTCATTCCAGAGAATAATTCTAACTCCTCTTTGACCCTTATGCTATCCGCTACTTTTTCAATAGTATCCTTCTTCGGGTTCCAGAGATATATCGTGTTAGTGGATGGAACCCCACCCCTTTCACTTTTTATTAATTCCACTATCTCAAGTGTTCTCCTCTGACCAGTTCTTCTGTTCAAGTGCTGAACAACTATCAATGGCAATGAACCCATAACGATCCCAGGGATATTCATCGGAGGACTTGTTATTCTCTCAACAACCTCATCTGCCCTGTTTGCGTGGAATGTTCCATAAACAGAATGACC
>QMZM01000046.1 GCA_003663175.1 Candidatus Altarchaeales archaeon
GTCTTGGGAGATAAAAATTACAGAGGCGATCGTGAGAAATTCCATTGATGAATTTTTGAATAGCTTGGATGTTGATGTTGCAATTGCCGGAGGAGGTCCATCTGGATTGGTTGCCGCGAAATATCTTGCTGATAATGATTTTGATGTTGTGGTTTTCGAGAGTAAATTGTCATTGGGTGGTGGAATGTGGGGGGGAGGAATGCAATTTCCAAGGATTGTGGTTCAGGAGGAGGCATTAGAAATTCTAAAAGAATTTGGAATAAAGACGAGAAGGTATGGGGACTTTTATGTTGCAAACTCCATAGAGAGTGTAGCAAAGTTGATATCTTGTACAATAGATGCCGGTGCAAGAATCTTTAATGGTATTCATGTTGAGGATGTTATGATAAGAAAGAACAAGGTTGTCGGATTTGTTATAAACTGGAGTTCTGTGCTAATTGCAAACCTGCATGTCGATCCAGTCAGCATAAAGGCGAAATCCTGTATTGATGCAACCGGTCATGATGCAGAAATCTGCAGAATTGTTCAGGGAAAGGTTGGAGAATTAAACACACCATCCGGTAAAATTGAGGGCGAATGTTCTATGTGGGCGGAGAAGTCTGAGAGTCTTGTAGTAGAGAATACGAGGGAAGCATACCCAGGGTTGTATGTTGCGGGAATGGCCGCAAACACAGTATTTGGCGCTCCGAGAATGGGTCCAATATTTGGCGGGATGCTACTATCTGGTAAGAGGGTTGCAGAATTGATAATTGAGAAGATAAGATGACAATACTTGCATGTATGAAATGCTTCAGTAGGAAGATAAAGAGATTGATTAGAGATGATGTAAATTTTGAATACTTTCCGTTAATTATGGATTGGTATTGTGAGGAGTGTAATTATCGCGGATTGCCAATTGTATTTTTGAGTGAGGATGAATATATAAAATTTATAACACTCAGGGATGAATACAAAATCGATCGAAATAAGAAGGATTGACTCGTGTATTGGAATAAAGATTGGGTTAAGAAATGCAAATCTCATAGTGATATTTGGAGAGAGGGGCTATGTTATGTGTTCCTACCTCAATATAAAAACCGCAGAGAAATTGGGGGATGTAGCATGTATAATCTCCGGTGTGAGTGAGATCGATGATGCGATTAATGCAAGAATTGAAAAGATAAGTAAAAATGCCAGAAGACTTGGTATAAGAGAGGGAATGTTGGTTAAGGATGTTCTAAAATTTTTATCATAAATCAATACCTCAGTCTTATATCCTCAAGAACTGGTAATCCTTTTCTAACCTCGGCAATCCTATTTCTATTAATTGGACAGATTAATAGTTCTTCATTGGCATCTGCTACCGTTAAAACACTGCCCCAGGGGTCAACGGCAATTGAGCATCCAGGGTATTTATTCCTCATATCTTCCCCAACACGATTACACGCGACAACAAAGAATTGATTTTCAATGGCTCTCGCTCTAATCAAAACATTCCAGTGTTCTCTCCTTATGGATGGAAAATTTGCACACACGAGGACGAGTTCGGCGTTATTCTTCATGAATTCCCTGAATAATTCTGGAAATCTTATATCATAACATATAGCCAATGCTATTCTTCCGAATTCCGTATTTATAACAGAAATCTCACTCCCCGGACAAAAATAATCCTTTTCTTCTTGAAATAGATGAATCTTCCTATACTTTCCTATAATTCCAGTATCATCAACGAGGATAAATGTGTTGTATATATGATAGTTATCTTCCTCCACTATTGAACCCGCGATTATTTTTCCATTGGCAATTTCAGACAATCTTTCAACAGTTTTGCTATCATTCAAATTCTCAGCAAATTCATAGATTTTTTCTCCAACAAATCCTGTTGTAAATAACTCCGGAAACAATATCAGATCTGATTTTGAATTCTTTATTATATTGCAAATTCTCTCAAGATTCTTTTCTTTATCCCCATTCCTAATATCAATCTGCGCGATCTCAACCAGCATTTTTATTTATAGATACCTCTTCACGAGATTTATATTTGGTTCTATCTTAACTGGCATATTCGCAAATCTTGGTTTTACATTATCTAATCTTGATAGATGGTAATTTATTGTCGAGTCAGGGTCCTTTAGTATGTGTCCAGTTATAATACAAACAACCACATCATCCTTCTCTATAATCCCATTCTCCAATAATTTCCTCGCCCCAGCAACAGATGCCGCAGATGCCGGTTCGCAACCTATTCCAGATGAATCGACTATTGCCTTTGCATCCATTATCTCCTGGTCTGTGACTTGTTCGACAACGCCATCAGTTAATTCTATTGCCCTCAATGCCCTTTTCCAACTTACGGGATTCCCGATTCTTATCGCGGTTGCTATCGTCTCTGGCTTTTTTAATGGCTTCAATTCCTTTAATTTATTCTTCCATAGTCTATAGAACGGATTCGCTCCCTCCGCCTGAATTGCCGCAATTCTCGGAGTTTTTTCTATTAATCTCAATTTTTTTAATTCATAAATCGCCTTTCCAAATGCCGATGTGTTCCCTAAATTCCCCGCTGGAACGACAATCCAATCTGGTGGTTTCCAATTAAGTTGCTGTATTAATTCAAAGATTATGGTTTTTTGCCCTTGGATTCTAAATGGATTTATTGAATTTAAAAGATATATCCCGAGTCTTTCTGATGCCTCCTGCACAAGCGACATAGCATCATCGAAGTTTCCATTTATTTGTAAAACCCTCGCACCATATGCAAGTGCCTGTGAGAGTTTTCCGAATGCTATTTTACCTTCTGGGATAAAGACGATGGATTTCATATTAGAGAGACCCGCATACGAGGCAAGTGATGCGGATGTGTTTCCGGTTGATGCGCAACCAACAACCCTCATGCCCAATCTGTTTGCCTCGCTTATCCCAACGGTCATCCCTCTGTCCTTGAACGAACCGGTTGGATTTTCGCCCTCGTGCTTCAAAAGAATCTTCTCTATTCCAGTAAAATTTGCCAAGGCTTTATGATGATACAAGTTGGTGTTTCCCTCCGGTCTCGAAACGATCTCGAAATCATTGAGAAGTGGATGAACCAACTCGCGAAAACGCCAAACGCCGCTCTGGTATGGAAATTTCCCCATATTTAATCTCGTATCAAATAATTCCCTCGATACTACCTCTTTTAATTCTTTGAGGTCAAGTGAAACCTCAAGGAGACCACCACACTCGCATCTATAAGTCACTACAGGCCCGGTCTCTCTGCCACAATCAATACATCTCAGTTTCAGTTCCATATTGTAATATAATTTTTAACAAAAGAATAATAATTATGAGAATGAAAATTAAGGCGATATTCTTTGATATTGATGATACGCTCTATGATAGCACACTTCAAACAGACATGGCAAGGAGGAACACGATAAGGGCGATGATAGAAGCGGGATTAGAGATAGAGGAGGATGAAGGGATAAAAGCGTTAAATGAGATAGTTGAGAAATTTGGCTCAAATTATGGTTATCACCTAAATGAATTGTTAAGGGAGTTTGGATATGAAGAGAACCCGAGGATAATTGCCGCGGGAATTGTTGCTTATCACTCAACAAAGATTGCTTATCTCGTTCCATTTCCGGACACAATTCCTACATTGCTGAAATTGAGGGATTTGGGATACGGTTTGGGGGTTATTACCGATGGTATAGCGGTTAAACAATGGGAAAAACTTATAAGGCTCGGTTTACAGCACTTCTTTGATTCCGTTATAATTTCTGAGGAGATTGGAATAGAGAAACCAAATCCAGAGATGTTTAAAATTGCGGCAAGGAAAATTAAATGCAAACCAGAGGAAGCAATAATGGTCGGGGATAGAATTGACAAGGACATCGTGGGGGCAAATAAAGTTGGGATGCTAACAGTCCAACTCATGCACGGAAAACACATGGATGAGATTCCAAAAAATCCCGATGAGGAACCAGACTACATAATCTCAAACCTTAGGGATATCCTTAAGGTGCTGAAAGAAATTAAAAAGAGAAATTAGAGATCTGGGTATATTTCACCCAGTGCCGTCATCATAGAGACTCCGGAAGCGAAGGATGCAATTGCGAGACCCACTATTGGAACAATACTAAGAACCGCTGAAATGACGAAGGAATATACTAACATAACTATCCACGCAACAAAGTAGTCTTTTTTGCGAGCCTTCCTCGCTATTTTGTCAAAATCAAATGCCTCGTAAAAGGAGTCCTTCTCTATATATGCCAGAACCGCCAACGGAATTACATAGATCGTCAGGATCAAAATCAGAAGTCCGAGGAATGTTCCGATACCCAAACTCAGAAAACCACCGGCAGCGGCTTCTCTACCACTGAGACCTATAAACGACATCATTGCCCCACCCATCGATAATACCAATATCAAAATTATTGGCATCGAATAGATGAATCCTATAATTATTGCCGTGAGTCCCTTAACGAACAAATCCGTCCAGTTTTCCCATTCGGGCAATTTAAAATCCTTGTTCATTGCAGATTTGGCACACCTCAACTGATATCCCGTTACAATAAAATTCACTATCGGAATCAACTCGAGCAGGGTACCAATACAAAGCTTCTTTACATCGGTAAACGGTCTCTTAATTGCATTTGAAAAATCAACCATATCCATCACCTCTATATGAATTTTGTAATTTTATTTTTAATCCCAATATAAATATCAAATCTGCAATTTATTACTTTTAACCCCCATAATTTAATTAAGATGAATGTAAAAGGACAGGCGGCATTAGAGTATATGCTCACATATGGATGGGCGATCTTAGTAATTATGATAGTTGGATTGGCACTATGGCAGATGGGGCTCTTCAATCCTCCGAATCCAACCCCCGGGTGTCATGGATTTTCGCAGATAACGGTGCTGGATCAGAAACTCAATATATCTGCTTCGAACGGAATATTGACATTAGTTCTCAGCAATGATGGTGGAGCAACTATGGAAATTCAATCCGGTGGAATAGATGCCAGTATATTTGATATGGACTGTAGTTGCTCTTCCGGTTGTTCAGCGGATCCGTTTAGACCGGGGCAAACCCTAAGAACAACACTAACATGCAATAACCTGGCTGCAACATATACGAGTGGGGATTACTATAGAGCATATATCAACATAACCTATACAAATAAGGCATCTGGAATAACACACACCAGCTCTGGAGTCTGTTGGGGAACTATTGAATAAAATTCATGATTTCTTTAATTTCAATTCTTCTCTGCTCCCCAGTATCCATATTTCTTATCGTCACACTCTCCTCTCTTATATCCTCTGGACCCACGATTATAACAAATCTCGCGTTGATCTCGTCGGCATACTCCAGAATCTTCCCCAATTTTCTGTTCATCACATCAATATCGACCGAGAGATATTCCCTTAAATGCGAGGCTATCTTTAATGCATCTTCCCTCATATTCTGGTTTGTGGGAGCGATCACAACATCAACCCTTTTTTCTGGTATATCGATTCCCTGCAACTCAACGGCATCCATGATCCTGTCAAATCCGAACGCAAAACCAGACGCTGGAACTCTAATGCCGGAGAATAATTCAATTAAATTATCATACCTTCCACCGCCACACACCTGACTCTGCGCCCCGAGTTCAGGAATTCTTATCTCAAATACCATTCCGGTATAGTATTCAATTCCCCTTCCAATTCCGAGATTGATCCTGTAATCAATATCGAGAATCTTGAGCCAGTAGAGTATGGACCTCAAATTTTCTAACGACTCTAGTGCCCTTTTGTATTCATCTAAGAGTGCTTCCGCATCATCCAGAACATCCATATGTCCATTAAGCTGTATCAACTCAAGAAATTTTTTATTATCCACGATCCTACCTACCTTATCGAGGTCTCCCTTATCTATCAATGTTATTAAATGAGGTTGAATATCATCCCTAATACCCAATTCCTTCATAAATTCTCTTAATATGCCCATATGACCAATTTCAAGGATAAAATTCAGATCAATTCTTTTCAATGAATTGACTGCAATGTCTATTACCTCCGCATCTGCCTCCGGTCTCTCTGAGCCTATCAACTCTATTCCGATCTGCCAGAATTCTCTATACCTGCCTTTCTGTGGTCTCTCGTATCTGAACATCGGATAAGAGTAATAAAGCCTTAATGGCAATCTTTCTTTCCTTAGAGTTTGTGCGAACATTCTGCAGATAGAAGCGGTTGCCTCTGGCCTCAGGCAAAGTTTTCTGCCAGATTTATCCTCAAAAACATACATATGTTCCCTTATCTCCTCACCAGATTTAAGTTCGAACAATTCGGAATGCTCAAATGTCGGCGTTAGGATTCTTCTATAGTTATAACTCTCGATCACCGATTTTATTAAATTTTCAACATGCTCCCTTCTCTCCATCTCCTCTGGGGTGAAGTCTCGTGTTCCTCGTGGTCTTTTGATTTCTTTTTTAATCCCCATTCTGAATAATTTTATTGAATAATTTTTATACCACTTATAGAATTAAAAATCTTATAGAATTAAAATGGATATACAATTTTACAAGGCATTGGCGCCCAGACCGGTCGTTCTGATATCGACCATTGATAAAAAGGGAAGACCCAATGCCGCACCATTCAGTTTTGTTATGCCAGTATCAATAGATCCGGGGATTATTGCGTTTGCGTCTGCACCCAACAGGGATACGCTGCTAAATATAAGAGAGACTAAGGAATTCGTTGTTAATGTTCCATCCGAGAATATCCTGAAGGGGTTGTGGTTATGCGCGATAAATGTTCCAAGGGGAGTTAATGAGATAGAGAGGTCCGGTCTACATGAAGAGAAATCCAGGGTTGTAAAGCCACCTAGGATTAGGGAATGTATTGCGTGGTTTGAATGTAAATTGAAATTTGAAAGGGAGATGGGAGACCATGTCATAGTTGTTGGTGATGTATTATGCTCAGAGATAAGAGACAAACTAATTCGAGATAACGGAAATTTGGATGTAGGGAAGGCGAGGGTGTTGATGCATATAGGCGGTAACGAATTCGGTATTTGTGATAGGGTATTGGATATAGAATAGAAAAATAAAATGATGAGGACAAATTCGATACTAATTATTTTCATGATAATTTCTGTACTGGGGTGTATCAATAACTCGGATAAATCCGAAGAAACTACGGTAGCGATTGAGAAGCCCGAGATTGTTGCAAGGTACGGTGATATCGTTGAGGTAAATTACATTGCTCGACTCGAGAATGGAACGATCTTCGACACAACGTACGAGGATGTGGCAGAGAGTAGTGGTATTTATAATCCAACAAGGATATATAAGCCATTAAGATTCAGGATTGGAGAGGGTAAGGTCATTCGCGGATTTGAGATGAATATAATTGGAATGAGGATTCATGAAAACAAGACATTTAGGGTTCCGCCAGAACTTGGTTACGGCTACTGGGATCCAAAGAAGGTCATCGAGATAGACAAGATTCAAAGGAGTCCGAGGATTATAAATGTATCAATCGATGAATTCGTTAGAAATTTGAAACAAGAGCCAATTATAAATAAGACATATCTCGTAAATAAATCTGGATGGAATGTGACAGTCATTAAGATAAGAAATGACACCGTGGAGATAAGACAGACCCCGCCAGTTGGGAGTGGTGTTATAACCCCATACGGCATAGGAACTGTTAATCTGACAGAAGATTATATTCTGATAGAGATAAATCCGAAACTTGGAGAGAAGATTAAAACAGAGTACGGAAATGCCAGGGTTATTGGTATAGGAAGGAAAAAAATAAGGCTTGATTTTAATCATGAACTTGCTGGCGAGACCCTATATTTTGAGGTAGTGCTTGAAAATATAACGAGACTTAGAGGGAATGAAACTCTCTAAA
>QMZM01000047.1 GCA_003663175.1 Candidatus Altarchaeales archaeon
TTCTCCTTGATTGATGACATAGTTCAGTAGCAACATGGCAAAAATTAGGATTAAAAAATTTGTAATTAGAGTTAGATAAAAGCAATATCTTCTTCTGAATAATCCAATTATTGGCATACAAAATGACGCGATTAACGGTACTATAACCACAAGTATTGGGAGATTTTGTATTATGTTCATTTCATCATCTCCATAATTTCATCTTCTTCTATACTGCCAAATTTCTGGTATATCTTTACTATTAAGCTGAGGGCAACTGCCGTTGTGCTAACACACACTACAATTGCGGTGAGTATTAGAACATGAGGCAATGGATTGACATACTCCTCTACCCCCGGAACTAAAATTGGTGCCTTTCTGCCCTCTATATCTGCCATCGATATATAGAAGAGAAAGATTGCAGTCTGAAATATATTCATTCCTATAATCTTCTTTATTAAATTCTTCTTTGCAATCATGGCATAAAATCCAATCAATGCCAGTGCAATGAATATTAAATAATTATATCTCCCAACTATCCATTCTAGTTCCACTCTTCTCACCCGCTAAAAATATAAATAATAAAGTTATTGTTGACATAACACAGAGTCCTATTCCAATCTCCACCATAAGTATCGAAAGTGCGCTCATCTCCGGGGAGTGTAATGGTAAGGGCAATTTTCCATATTCTAGATATTTACCACCAAATAACATATCAATTGCTCCAATTCCAGAATAAATCAATAAACCAAGACTCATAAACAATATGAGTATTTTCTTAGATATCCATTTTTTTGTGGTATTTAGACTAAAAACTATTCCAAATAATATGATGCTCGTTCCAAGGATTACTCCGCCTTGGAAACCACCCCCCGGGGATGACTCTCCATGAGTTATGACATAGATTCCATATAATTGAATAAATGGAATTATTATTCTTGAGATCGTTCTGGCAACCACGGACTCGACCATTTTTTCACTCATTTGTTCCACCTCTGAAATAATATCATAACCGATATCCCAGCAGTAAATATTACAGTCGTCTCACCCAGGGTATCATAACCTCTATAGTTGGCCAAGATCGCAGTCACTATATTCGGAACTCCAGTCTCTTCTTCGGCTTTTTCTATATATCTGGGAACGACATGAACATGTGGTGGATTTTCTGGATTTCCGATGGGAGGCATATCCTCTATGACATAGATAAAGACCCCACCCATTATTAGTAATGATATTATGGCTAATGATCTTAACATTATTTTTCCCACCTCTTTGTTTTAGATAGTGCGGATATGAACAGGAATGATGTCACTCCAGCTCCAACCGCCGCCTCGGTAAATGCCACATCTGGGGCATTCATCTCCAACCAGGCCAGAGCCATTATCAAACTGTATGCTCCCAATACAATTACTGCGCCCAAAATATCTTTCAGCGAAATTGCTATCAATGCTATAATCACAAGCAATAACAACAACATAAAATCTAATGCATGAATCATCTTATCACCTCCTTTTCCATGGCTTTATTCCTTGATTATAGACCGCTCTACATATACAATGAGTACCTACCGGCGATGTTAAGAGAATAAATGTCATTATAATGATGATCTTTAATGTAATTGGCGAGAGACCAAGGTATATAACCAAACCCGTTAGAATTAATCCAACCCCCAAGGTATCGCCCTTGCCGGTTGCATGCAGCCTAGTAAATAAATCGGGGAATCTGAGTAATCCCAATGTCGCGGTTGTAAAGAAAAATGTTCCCCCAAAGAGTAATGCCGTAACAATAAAATCTATCAATTCCATTTTAGAGTGTTCCAAATTCGATATATTTTGATAATGCAACCGTTAATATGAAATTGAATAATGCATAGACCAATGCAACATCTACGAAATAGAGACTGTCATATAGAATCCCTATCAATATCACAATTACAATAGTCTTTGTGCCAATAACATTTATTGCTATTACTCTGTCCCATGCTCTTGGTCCCATGAGCGCTCTATAAATGCACAAGAACACATTCAACACCAAAATCAATATAATAAGATTGAATATATCGTGCATATCAATCATATTGCATACACCCCTACTCTTGGAATATCTCAATAAGTTTTCTCTCCATAGAGCCTTCTAATAGACTCTCGGCCGCCTCCGATGTTAGTGCATGAACATAAAATATGTCTTTTTTGACATCGATCGTTATCGTTCCAGGGGTCAGAGTGATAGAATTTGCAAAGCATGTCTTTGCTAGATCAGATTCAAGTTTTGTGTTAAATTTTATAACTCTCGTATCGATGGGCATCTTGGGATGTAATACCCGGTATGCAACATCCAGATTAGCCATTATGATCTGATATGTGAGATAAAATATGTATAGAATTGACAGATACGATTTTCTGATAAATTTTTGTGGAGAAATAGCGATCCTCTCTTTTATGAATAGATTACGGGTAGAGTAAGCAACCAGGAAACTCCCAACCAACCCAAATAGTATATTAGATAAACTAAATTCCCATGACAGCAGTATCCAAAATATGAACATTACAATGTAGGTTATGAAAAAATTTGAATTTTTTGGGATATTGAGCACCATTTTGTCATTATTGTTATTATCATTATTTATAATTATAAATCATGATAAATAAGTTCAAAATATACAAATAGAATAGGAAATTTCTATTTAAAAATTTAGCCAATTCTGAGCAATTTATTCCATTCTACTAATAACGAGCCTAAGCAATAGTGGCGTTATAATGGTAGTTATTATAGCGGTAAGAACAAGAGATGCAAAGATTGGTTCTGTGATTATTCCCTGTTCAATTCCTATTGCTGCAACCACAAGGATTACCTCATTCCTTGGAATTAGACCTATTCCAATAACCGAAGAATCCTTCATGTTTATCTTCATCCACAATGAACCAAGAAAACCACCCAGCGCCTTACCAATCATAGCCAGAATTATCAGGACGAGAGCAAATTCCTGTACATTCTCTATTGTTCTGAAACTGAAGAGAGTTCCAACATACACAAAAAAGAATGGTATGAATAGACCATGTGAGATCGCATTCACTTTATGAGACATATCCTCTGTCCTAAATACCGGAATTTCGGAGAATATCACCCCAACTAAAAATGCACCCATTATCATATGCAAATGGAAGAATTCTGCGAGAACAGCAAAGATAAAAGCTACAGATATCATAATCGCGAAGTTGGATTCTTCGGTATTCAGCCTGTCGATAATGTTTGCGGTGTTGGGGAGTATATACTTACCAGTTATATAGACGATAACTGTAAATATCAAAAAATATAGGAGGATTGTAACTGCGCTCATTATCGATACCGTTCCCGTCATTGCAAAACTCGTGATGATGGCTAAGAGTGTCAATACCATAATATTATCAAGAATTGCTGCAAATAGTATTGTCGAGCCAGCAATTGTTTTGAAGTATCTAAGGTCAAGGAGTGTTCTTATCGTGACACCGATACTTGTAGCAGAGAGGGCCGTTCCAACAATAAGCGCTGCAGCAAATATCTCGTTGTCCCGAAGACCGAGGCCGGATGCAAATATATAGACCGATACAAATCCCAGAATGAACGGAAAAAGAATACCAAGAGATGCTATTGGTGTAGCCTTTTTTATCGAGTCCTTAAGTTCTTCAATGTCTATCTTCTCAAATCCTATCGAGAATAGAAGGAAGATCGCCCCCACCTAAGATCGCCCCCACCTGAGCAAAGAATGGAGATAAATTCGTTTTCTGGATCCAGAATTTTTAGCACCTCGGGGCCAAGAACGATGCCAATTAGAATTTCTCCAAGGACAGAAGGCATTTCAAATCTATCAAATACCTCACCAATAATCTTTGCCAACATTAGAATAGTGGGAATTATTATGAAGATGTCATGCATTATGCTCAACCTAAGATTTAATTAATTCCCTGTATATTGCTTGAATTATGTCATGTTTCGATATAATTCCAACCAGTTTTCTTCCCTTAACAATGGGAACTGATCTTACACCATGCCTTATCATTACCGATGCAGCATCCTTTATTGTATCGTCTGGTGACATTGCTAATGGATGTGTACACATGAATGACCTTACATCTGGAATTCCTATGAACGATTCCATGTCTATCATCATTGGACATCTCTCAAATGTTATAAATTTCAATAGGTCGGACCTTGTGACAATACCAACAAGATTTTTATTTTTGTCCAGAATTGGTATTGCATTGTATTTGTATCTTCCGAATAGTTCTATAATCTCCATGAGATCAGAATCATCTCGAGCAGTTACGACATCTCTTACCATCATTTCTGAAATTTTTTTTTATTACCCAATTTTTCAAGATTCTTACACTTCTCGGTCCAGACTTCATCATCGATCATATTATCACCTTACACGGGAATAGATTCTGAGTGCATGAGTTCATAAGAACCAACACTGAGTTCAACAATGACAAATAAAACATAAAGTAATATCAGTGCGATTGCCTCTTGCCAGAGAATATGTTTCTCAGCCTCGACGAATGTCATAAAGAGAAACGCAACGGTCAGCATAAAAAACGCACTTGTAATGAATAGGAGAAAATCCGCAGTAATTGGATGTATCAATGCGGTAATACCAAGAACGAGTGTGGAATTTGCTATAACGCTCCCCACACAATCCCCAAGTGCCATGTATTTATGATCTGACAATACCGCTTTAGTTTCAAATGTCAATTCCGGTATTGTTGTGCCGAGTGCTATCATGAATAATCCTATAATCATCTCTGGAATTCCAAATCCAATTGCGAGATTATGGGCTGAAGTAACCAAGAACGCAGCACTTATGAAGAGCCAAGATAATGCGACAATAAACATTAAGACATTCTTGTAGAATTCTCTCTTCTCTATTCCCTTTTCAGATTCCTTGAATCTCTCTTTCTGATACATCAATCTTATCAAATATAATGCAAATACAATCAATAGAATAATACCATCAATTCTCGATATTTCACCATCCGACATTAGAATTATCGGCAATAATGAGATTAAGAACATATAAACTGTATCAATTCTGACCGTTTTTGTCTCAATTTTTATACCTCGCTTTAAAAGAGTAGCAATTCCGATAACAAGTGTCAAATCAATTACATTTGCACCTATAACATTTCCAAGTGCAAGTTCCGGTCTCTGATGTATCGCCGATGATATACCAATTGACAACTCGGGAATCGAGGTTGCGAGAGCCATAACAACAAAGCCAATAACGAACTCCGTCATTCGAAAATATGCTGCAAGCTTGCTTAATGATGCAACAAGAGTTTCCGCACTCTTGACCAAGACGAGACATGCCAAAATAAAGGTTATCAGGTCTATAATTATTTGATCCATTTTTAATTTTAAATTAATTTTTAATTTAGGATTATATAAAAGAATAAGAAGAATGAAAAGAATGAAAAGATTCTATATAGCAACCGATAAGGAAATTAAATCTGGGGAAACGACAGACATATACTTCAGAAGGACAAGGGAGATTCTGATAAAGAAAAATATTAAAAAGAATGTTGTTGCGGAGGTTACCTGTAGTTCACTGCCGAGAAACTGGAAATGGGGAGTCCTCTGCGGAATTGAGGAGGTTGCGAATCTATTTCAGAACTGTAGGGTTGATATAGATGCGATTCCGGAGGGGGAGATATTCACCGCAAGGGATAAGAATGGTATAAGAATACCCATAATGAATATAAAGGGTCCGTATCTTGAATTTTGCGAACTCGAAACGCCAATGCTTGGTTTAATATGTCAGACATCTGGAGTCGCAACCTCTTCAGCAAGGATAAGGAAGATTCTCGGAGAAAAATTAATACTTTCGTTTGGAGTCAGAAGAATGCATCCCGGGGTTTGTGTAGCGCTTGATAGAGCCGCATATATCGGTGGTTTTGATGGAGTTTCCTGTGTTTTGTCCGCAAGGAGATTGGGAATCAAACCAGTTGGAACTATGCCGCATGCATTAATAATTATCTTCGGAAATCAAGTTGATGCGTGGAAGGCATTTGATGAAGTGATTGACGAGGAAGTTCCAAGAATTGCGTTGTGTGATACATATTATGATGAGAAGATTGAGGTCGTGATGGCTTCTGAGGCTATAAGGAATTTATCTGCGGTTAGATTAGATACCCCCGGCTCGAGAAGGGGGAACTTCAGCGAGATTATAAGGGAAGTCAGATGGGAATTAGACATTCGCGGCTATAAGGATGTGAAGATATTCATTTCCGGAGGCTTGGATGAGGAAAATTTAAGGGAATTGGTTAATGCCCCGGTTGATGGATTCGGTGTTGGAACATCCGTCTCCAATGCACCGACAATTGATTTTGCAATGAATATTGTTGAAATTGATAAAAAACCGGTTGCAAAGAGGGGCGTCCTTGGAGGAGAGAAGCAGGTTTATAGATGCCCGGAATGTTTTGAATTTATCGTTAAATTATCTACTGATGATGGAGTGATCTGTGATAATTGTAATGTGGAGATGGAGCCATTACTAAAGCCATTGATAAGGAATGGCAAGACCGTGGCGAAACTACAATCCGCTCAAGAGATCAGAAAGAAGGTTTTGAAGGAATTGAGTAAGGTGGAGGTATAATGGATAAATATGTTGTTAGGGGTGTGAAAAAACTATTCAGTTTAACGAGAACCAAGATAAGACTCGCCAAGGATTCAAATACGATACTCACGAGACCAAATCCATTGCCAATTATAGAATTTCTTTCCGATGAAAAGATAGGGACCGTGGATAAATGTGAGGAATACAGAGAGAAACTCAAAAAATCTCTCGATTTTTCAAATCAAATGAGTGTTGCAATAACGGTTTTCGAATTATTGGATATAATCGAGGGTGTAAAGTATAAATTCGAGCCAGAAGAATATCTAACACTAATTAAATTTGATGAATTGAAAAGAATTGAGAGAGAAGCAATAAAAAATTCCCTAAGGTTGAATCTTCTCCTGTTGAGTGAAGACATCTTGGATGGAATTAATCTATACATTGGAAATAATTCTCCAGAAGATGCAATTCATCTTGGCAGGGTCGTATCGAATATCGCATTCCTATTAAATTTTCTATTCCACTCAGATTACTTCTATAATAATGGAAAAAATGGAAAATTCACGAATTTTGCCGTGTCTCAAGGGCATAAAACCCTGATAGGAAATGCAGTTTATTTCTCACTTGGCGTATTTGGTGCCAATTTACTGTAGAAAATGAGGGGAAATAAGGGCGTTTATGTATTGATAATAGAATTAGATGATAATTCGGAGATTGAGGTCGGAAAACTCGGAACGATCGAATTCGAGTCTGGATTTTACGCATATGTTGGCTCCGCATTGAATTTTCTTGACAAGAGAATTGAGCGTCATCTAAGGAGAAATAAGAGATTGAGATGGCATATTGATTATTTTCTCAGAAAATCAAAAATCAAGTTGGTGATATATGCAGAGACTAAACAGAGGTATGAGTGCAAGATTGCAAGAAGGCTCGCTGTGAAGTTCAAATCGATAGATAAATTTGGCTCTACCGATTGCAGTTGTAGATCGCATCTATTCTATTCGCCGGATTGTGGAAAATTGGAGGAATATGTGATCTCCACCATGAGAAACAATGACCTTTTACCAATTAAAAGAAATATTCAGAATAAA
>QMZM01000048.1 GCA_003663175.1 Candidatus Altarchaeales archaeon
CACCAGATTTGCAAGATATATCGATAGTTGATTCGGGAGCGGCAACATAAAATGGTATAGAATTTTCCTTTGCAAGGACTGCCTTCTCATAAGTCCCTATCTTATTTGCTATATCCCCATTAATTGCAATTCTATCCGCTCCAACTATAACCAAATCTATCTCAGAGTTCTGCATATAATAGCCAGCAGCATTATCGGCAATTATCCTATACCTTATACCCTCTTGCTCCAATTCCCATGCGGTCAATTTAGAACCTTGACATCTCGGTCTGGTTTCATCTACAAAGACAAATATGTCTTTATTGTTATACCTTGCAAATCTTATTACCGAGAGAGCGGTTCCATAGTCTACACATCCAAGTGCTCCCGCATTACAATGTGTCAGTATTCTGTCATTATTGGAAATTAATTTCTCACCAATCTTTCCAATGCTCTTGCACATCTCGGCGCTTTTATCTGCATACTCTTGACTCTTCTTCTCAAGTAGATATTTTGCCTCTCCAACGGAGTTAGATTCCTCAATGATCTCATCCATCAAATTTATCGCATAAAATAAATCGTGAGCGGTCGGTCTCGTTTTTCTGAATAAATCTGCAGCGTTTTTCATATATTCTTTAAATTTCTCCATATCATTTCCCTTGAACCGAAACGCCGCTTGAGCCATTCCAAACGCCGCTGTTGCGCCAATTGCTGGCGCCCCTCTAACGATCATATTCCCTATTGCACTTGCCGTATCTCTGAAGTCTCTTGTTCTATAAATTTCAAATTTGTATGGCAATTTTCTCTGGTCTATTAGATTTACCGTGCCATTCTCATACCACACGGTTCTAAAATTTTTTACCTTGCCATGAATCTTTACTCTCATTTTTAATTCTTCTATGTATATCTAATATAAATTCTACTGCTTCTCTCAGATTACTTCCAACTGAAACAGAGCCATGATTCTTCATTACTACATATCTACTCTCCCTTAATGCATCGACCACTTCCTCGGCGAGTTCTATTGTTCCGTATGGAAATTCCCTCTCAGTGCATTTAATTCCAAATTTCTGCAGATTTTCTTCCTTAACGAGAGGGTCGTGAACATGAACTACGGCATTAACATCCTCGTATCTATTGTAAATCATCCAGTGCATTGGGGTTTCAGAAGAGGGTTCTTTACTGCCAATAACAAATGTTGTATTATCATTAAAATCAAAATTTAATACATAGACTATATCCCCAGAATTAAGTTTTCCCAAATCCGTTCCTCCAGCAGTTATCAACATTCCGTTTTCAAATCTAACGCTAACATTTCCAGTTTTATTCGGAGTCAACCCCTTTCTACTTAATACCCTGCAGTATTTAATTATCTCCTCATCTAATTCTTTAAACTCAAAGTCCCCCCTTAGAAATTTTGTATCAAATTTCCTACCTATATATCCCTCAAGTTCCACCTTCACCTATTATTTATTCATTCAATATCATAAATAAAGGAATATATAAGAGAGTGGAAATTATAAGAGGGTGGAAATGTACAAGGTCAAGGACATCAGACTTGCGGATAAGGGTAAATTGAAGATAGAGTGGGCTGAGGACCATATGCCAGTCCTAATGAGGATTAGAGATGAATTCAAGAAAGAAAAGCCACTCAAAGATATCAGAATCGGGTTCGCACTTCATGTCACAAAGGAAACTGCAGTGCTAGTAAAAACATTGATCGATGGTGGAGCCAAGGTATCGATCACCGGCTGCAACCCCCTATCAACGCAAGATGATGTTGCTGCGGCGCTCGCTAAACAGGGAGTGAGGATTTATGCCTGGAGGGGAGAAACAAGAGAGGAATATTATGAAAACATAAACAAGGTTTTAGATTTTAGGCCAGAAATAACGATAGATGACGGCGGTGATTTGGTCTTCACTATACATAAGGAGAGGCAAGAATTGATCGAGGGGATAAGGGGCGGCTGTGAAGAAACGACAACCGGGATTATAAGATTGAGGGCGATGGAGAGGGAAAATTTATTAAGATATGCGGTAATGGATGTCAATGACGCGATGACGAAACACTTCTTTGATAATAGATACGGCACAGGTCAATCAACAATCGATGGCATTTTGAGAGCGACAAATGTTCTTTTAGCTGGTAAGAATTTCGTAGTTTGTGGATATGGATGGTGTGGCAGGGGGATCGCCATCAGAGCAAGGGGAATGGGCGCAAATGTCATCGTAACAGAAATAAATCCGGTGAAGGCATTGGAGGCGGTGATGGACGGATTCAGGGTTATGCCAATTTCAGAGGCATCTGAGGTCGGCGATATATTTGTAACCGCCACCGGGAGCATAAATATTATTGGAAAGAGAGAAATTGAGAAAATGAAGGATGGAGCAATACTTGCGAATTCCGGACATTTTAATGTTGAGATTAATCTGAAGGAATTGGAGGAAATTCACATAGAAAAGAAAAAAATCAGAGAGAATGTTGTAAAATATAAACTGAGAAATGGAAATTCGATCTACTTATTGGCTGAGGGTAGATTGGTGAATCTTGCCGCTGCTGAGGGTCATCCATCCGAGGTAATGGACATGAGTTTCTCTAATCAGGCATTGGCGGTTAAATATCTCATAGAGAATGAATTAAAACCGGGGGTTTATAAAATTCCAAAAGAGATTGATGAGAGGATTGCAACACTAAAATTAGAGACGATGAATATTAAGATTGACAAACCAAGCCCGATGCAAATTAAATACTTGGAGAGTTGGGAGGAGGGAACATAAAATGAAGAATGGAAGAGAACTAAAGATGATTGGGGATTATATAGGCACAATAGAGGAATTTCTCCCAGGGGAGGGAACATTTGCAGATGATGGAAAGATTTATGCCTCAAACATCGGGAGGGTAATTATAGATAAGGAAAATCATATAGCAAGAATTGATTGCAAACTTCCGGCAGAATTAAAAAATAATGACATCGTATTTGGCGAGGTAATTAGTGTAAATAAAAATGGAATAATGATAATTCTGAGGAAGATACTCGGTGTGAAGGGAAGCATTGAGGTAAAGGCGGGGATACATGTCTCGAATATCTCTGGCAGGTATGTGAAGAATCCAGAGGAATTATTTGGGATCGGCGACATTGTGAAGGCAAGGGTCATCAGAGTCGGTCAGGGGGTTGTTGATTTATCAACTAAGGGGAATCTCGGGGTTGTAAAGGCATTCTGCAAGAGATGCAGGGCGCCACTCTTAAGATTAAGGCGAGACAACATGCTCATATGTAATAGGTGCAATAACAGGGAAAGGAGAAAGATCGCAACCGATTACGGAAATGTATTCGAGTTGTAGGTAAAAATGGGGGTAAATCTAAGGGATATTGTCCCTCACGAACCCATAAGTTTTTATGATTTAAAGGGGAAGGTCATTGCAATTGATGCATTAAATTCCATATACCAATTTCTATCCATAATAAGACAGCCGGATGGAACACCATTAATGGACTCTCATGGCAGGATAACCTCCCATCTTTCTGGACTTCTCTACAGAACCACCAAACTCGTTGAACTTGGAATCAGACCAGTTTATGTATTTGATGGCAAGCCTCCAGAATTAAAGAGAAGGGAGATCATGGAGAGGGACGAGATTAAGAGGGAGGCAGAATTGGAGTGGCAAAAGGCATTGGATGAAAGGCGCTTAGAGGATGCAATAAAATTTGCAAAGAGAACATCTCGCGTTACGGATGAAATGCTCGAAGATTCAAAAAAATTACTCGAATTTATGGGAATTCCGTATGTTCAGGCACCATCTGAGGGAGAGGCGCAATGCTCCCATATGTGTAAAAAGAATGATGCATTTGCCGTAGGTAGCCAGGACTATGATGCCCTTCTATTTGGCGCTCCAAGGATAGTCCGTGGATTAACACTAAGTGGAAAACTCGAATTGGAGATAATCCACTTGGATAAGGTTCTGAATGAATTAAATATCAACATGGAAAAATTAATTGATATTGCAATTCTAATTGGAACGGACTTTAATGAGGGCATAAAGGGCATAGGTCCAAAGAAGGCATTGAGAATCATTAGAGATAATAAACTATCTGAGATAGAATTTGACTTTGATATCGATGCTGTGAGGAGAATCTTCCTGGAGCCGGAGGTTACAGATGAATATAAGATAGAGTGGTCTCAGCCAGATGAAAACGCCCTAATAGGATTCCTGTGTAGGGAGCATAACTTTTCAGAGCAAAGGGTTAAAAAGGCATCACAAAACCTCAAGAACGCACTGAAGGAATTTTCCCAAAGGGATTTGAGTGCATGGTTTTAGGATATCATCGATAGTTAAATATGCTCTATTTCTAACCCAGATAGATTCATTAGTGGGTCAATTAAATCAACATAATAACTCCAGAACCCAATGGAACATTGACATCCTTAGCAACTGGTTCGCACTTTGCCTTCATTAACAGTGCGATTCTACCATTCAGCCTTTCGGGATAATCCACTAATGTTTCGTAGCAACCCATTCCCTTAGCAATTATTAAATCGGCATCGTCAAACTCTCTGACGAATTCTGGAGTGCATTTCTCAAACCATATGCCAATAAAATCTCCCCTCGGCACAATCTTACAAGTCTCGTCAATCTTCAATCTCTTAACATCCTCAATCCATGCATCATCTTGGACCGGTCTTGAGAGTGGTGCTATTATAACCTCGGCATATCTTAATAATTCCCTTATCAGAATGCGGTCAAATACGAGTTCCCCCGCATTGTCTGTAACATATAGAATCTCATCCGAATTCTTCACCTTTTCATAAATCCCATCGGTATCATCGATTATTAATCTTTCATTAATGACATTGCGTATCTCTTCCTCCAATCTATCCAAATCAATGACATGATCCCTCGCACCAAATTCAATGAGGTTTCCGGCAAGGGCGATTCTCATCGCAATTTTAAATCTCTTTTCATCATCTTTTATTCTATCAACATATCTCTCTATTCTTGGATAAACCTCCAATGCCTTCCTTATCGATTCTTCTTTTATGTCCTTCATGGGATCCAAATTATGTGTAATTCCCTCTATAATCTTGTTTCTCTCATAGGCGATCTCAGTCGTTGTTATTTTGGGAGATATCCTCTTAGAGAATAATTCGCAGAGTTCCCTCATCACCCTGTACCTTACCTCCTCTTCCTCGTCTCTGCAAAAGAGTATCGCCCTCTGAAGCATACACGGAACACATTCGGGATAGAGTTTCATACTCAATATATATGGAATTTAAATTTTAAAATCAATTTTTATAGATAATTGTATAAATTTTTCCATCTACGGAGGGATAAAAGAATGAAACTTGAACCAAGAATTCTGGAAAAGAGAAAGGATTATGTTGAATTGAAATTTTCTGAGAGGACTGTACCAAGCGTGATACTTGAGAAACTATTAGAGAATGGCGTTGATGCGTATATCTATGAGCCACATCCATTGTTTAATGAAATAAGGCTTCATATAGACTCAAAAAATGCATTGGAAGAATTAAAAAAGGCGGTGAATGAGGTAGAAGAAGAGTGGAACGAGCTTAGGGATTTATTTATGAAGGAATTGAAGAAGGTTAAATGCGAATGATAGTGAGAATAAACTGTCTAATAGGCGAAGGATTCTGTTGGTGGTTCAAGCTAAATCTCTATAACGAGGTGACCCATTTCACAAATCAACGGGTGAAACTCTGAGTTGCAGTGAGAAGTGGGACAAGTGGCGAGGTTAGGTTTATATTTAATAACCTATCAAATTTATCTCAGTAGAACCGGTTTTCTTCCAAGATATTCTGCAAATGTCAATAAATTCTTATCTTTTTTATCTGCTGTCTCGTATACATCGCTCAGAATCTCTTTGTACCTACGATCCCTGAGTAAGTGATGATCCAATATTATAACCTCTGAATCTAAATTTTCTATCATATCGCATAGATTCGATATGCTCCTGTTTAGATTTATCATATTGAACATATATGGAAAGAGATATGTCGGAGGTCCATCTATAATAAGAAAATTCGGATTTTCGTCGATTATGAATTTCGCATAGTCCTCAATTACGGGTCCTGAAAGGTCCGATGAATAGAGAAATTTCTCGTGTTTATATTCGATTATAACCGAAAAGACCCAACCCACTTGAGAATATTCTATCCCATGAAACATAGGTTTGGTAAATCTTATCCTCGTCTTATTAAGATTGAATTCTCTCTCCTCCGGAAATCTCACTTCAATATCATTAAATTTAATTTCTGGAATCTTCGGGAGATTATTCCACAAATCTGCTAGTCTTTTAAATCTCTCACTACCCTTCTCAAGAATTTTTCTTCTTCTCTCGTTGTATGTTCCAAGATCTATGGCAGTAGATAAGGGAAGTTCATTGATCGGATCCGCATAATTTTTTTCCCCTCCACCCTCTTCAAGGATACTACTCAGATTTATATTGCCAAATTCTAAACAGATTTTATCCAAAAAACTCTCCGCCCTCCTGCGCTGGGAGAGATTTATGTATTCATTTGGATTCTTTGTTAGAATCAGCTTCCCCCTGTAGAGATCCGGGTCAAAATCAACGAAGTGGTCATAGTGATAGTGGGTGATCACAACGATATCCGCATTCTTGCTTGCTCTACAGACTTCTGCCCTTGCGAGCATTAGCCATCTCATCTTCATCTCGGATGGAAATGGAAAACTTGGCTGCATTATCGCCGCCCCCGGGTCTATGATCAATTTCGTGTCCGGGGTCTCAACGAATGTTGACATAGACTTTGCACCCATAGAATCCGACCATATCGGCTCGATCCTCAAATTTTCCATTTTTCTCAAAAACGAAAAAAGATAAGATTTATTACTAAGTAAATATTTATTCCTTTATATAGAATGAAAAAAGGGATAAAATTTGGTAATGGAGAGATTGTTAAACTTCGGAGATTAATTGATAATGGCATAGGTGAAACCAATAAATTTATTTCCGAGAATTTAGATAGGGATCTGAGGCTGAATTTGAGAACATTGGACATAATTCCGGTGGTTTCTATCTATGATGAGATCGATATAAGGGATGGCTCATCACTTGGCATATACGAGAGAATTCTCGGGGAGATTATGGGAACATCCATATTTATACTTCCAATAAAATCATCACTTGCACTTGCAGATGTTATAAATGGTAGGAGCATAGAGACGGCAACGCTATTGACAAATGAAGACATAACCCTCCTGGAGAATTTCTACAAAAGAACAATTGATATTCTCCTTAGGAAATTTATAGATACATTTGGGATCAGGGCGTATTTATCATCACCGGCAACGGTATTCAACCTCAGGGAGAATATCTTAAATTTCATTCTCGTAGGTCTAGGAAGGGTAGGTGATCATACCCTAGTTGCCGATATGAACATCCTTGATAGTGAGAATGTAATTGATGGTCATCTCATGATATTCTTTGATGCCCACTCGACCGGTAAATTACTAGATCTCGCAAGAAATATGGAGATAAAACCTTAAGTGA
>QMZM01000049.1 GCA_003663175.1 Candidatus Altarchaeales archaeon
AACTATATTTGATATATTTATTATAAAAGATTCTTTAAATAAAATCTTTTTCTATAAATATTTTAAACTATAGGTTTTTTGTATCGTCCGATGAGCAAAATAAGAGAGTACACTAATACAAAGATAAGAGAAAACATATTGTGACAATATATAAAATCGCTCCGACCTAGTTCGGGGATGCCCTCATCTATATATTGTAACAATGTGGAAATGCGATTTTTCCATAGTTTTGGCTATATTAAATGATAAAAATAGATGGGAATATGCAAAAACTGGGATTTTTGTCATTGTGACAATATATAAAATGGAAATTAAAGTGGTTTAAAAGTGGTTTAAAATTCAGAAAGAGACATCATGCGTTATATTTTTGATTTCTAAGGTATTTATGTGTCATTTGGGGTATGGTAAATGGCACAAAAATGCCATTTTCTGACGATTTTTTCCGACGATTTTGCAAGAAAATCCTGGCTTTTATGTGCTTTATAATAAATTTATTATAAAAGACATTTTAGAACAAATTAATTAGAAAGGATATTTCTTAATAGATTGTTTTTAATAGATTATTAAAAACATATCTTTTAATATAGATATATTCTATTATACTAAATTGTTTAAGTTTGTTTAAGTGAGAGTTAAACTACTTAAAAATGAGTAAATAATTATTTTTGAGTATTTAAATAGCCATTCATAATCAATATCAATAATACATACGGTGGCATATAGAAAATGATGATAAACTCCTCATTTCTTGTTGGTGAGAGACTCGAGATGCTGGAAGAGGGGCACATCATCATAGAGAATGGCAGAATCGTTGAGATTTGTGATGGTTATGAAGTTGGTGCCATAGATATGAAAGACTACATAGTAATACCCGGATTGATAAATGCGCATACACATGTAGGGGATTCGTTTGCCAAGGAGGCTGTCCTCGGAATGAATGTTAAGCGAGCAGTAGGTGAAAGGGGTGAGAAATGGAGACTGTACAGTAAAACGGATAAAAAAACCATAATTTCTGGAATTAAAAATTCTATCGAATATATGCTAAATTCTGGGATAACGACATTTGTAGATTTTCGAGAATATGGCAAGAATGGAGTAGATTTATTGAGGAATTTACTTGTGGAATTTCCAATAAAGTCGCTGATCTTGGGGAGGGACATAGATATCGATGAATGTGACGGTCTTGGTCTGAATTTATATCAATTGGACCAAATTCCAGATGATAGAAAGGGAAAAATAATTGCAATTCATGCCGGTGAGAAAAATGGCGAGGTTGAAATTGCATTAAGATACGACCCGGATGTGATAATCCACTTCGTTCATTATACCGAGAGTGACCTCGCTACCACATTAAGGAAGGATATCTCCGTGGTCATCTGTCCTAGGAGCAATTCGGTTTTAAGGGTTGGTCTTCCGAATGTTAGAGAAATTCTCGATTACGGGATAAATGTTGCCTTGGGAACTGACAATGTGATGATAAATTCCCCGGATTTATTTAGAGAAATGGAATTCGTATCAAAAATTTCATATCTAAGTAGAGAAATCCTGCCGGTAGAGGTGTTACAGATGACAACGGTAAATGCAGCGAAGGCATTTAAATTAAATTCGGGAGTCATTGAAAGGAAGAGGAATGCAGATTTAATATTTATTGATAAGAATGCACCAAATTTAAAATATAATAGAAATATAATCGCAACCATTGTACACAGATGTAATCCAGAAAATGTAAGAAAGGTAATGATTAATGGGAAATTTGTTTTGGATAAGGATATGAAAAAGTGAAAAATTCGATCAATAAGGCAATAAATGCCTTGAGGAGGGGTGATTTCGTATTAATCCACGACTCGGAGAGTAGAGAGAACGAGACAGACCTCGTGATTGCCGCACAATTTATAAAACCGAGAGACATAGCAAGAATGCGTAGAGATGGTGGCGGATTGATATGTATTGCCGTCGATGAGGAGATTGCCAACAAACTAGAATTGCCGTTCATTACTGAGGTATATGAATATGCAAGTGAAAAATTTAGAATTTTAACCCATATAAGACCAGATGACATTCCATATGATGAAAAGTCTTCATTCTCAATAACAATAAATTACAGGGATACATTCACTGGAATTTCAGACTACGACAGGGCATTAACAATAAGAAGATTTGCACAATTCTGCAAGAGAATGCCAAAAAATATGGTGGAGAGATTTGGAGATGAGTTCAGGTCTCCCGGGCATGTGCCGTTATTGATTTCCTCTGGAATAGAAAATAGAGAGGGACATACAGAACTATCAACGACATTACTAAGAATGGCAAACCTAACTCCGGTTGCGGCAATATGTGAAATGTTAGATTCTGGAACATACAGGGCATTATCAAGAAGGGATGCAATTAGATACGCAAATGAAAATAATCTCGTATTTTTGGAGGGCGATGAGATAAAGAATTTTAAAAAAAATTAATTTATTAAGTTGGGTTAAGATGGCGAGGATTGGCATAGTAGATACAACATTTGCAAGATATGATATGGCAAGTGATGCAGTAAGAGAAATAAAGAATTTGGTCTCCGGTGTGTCAATAATAAGGAAAACCGTTCCTGGAGTTAAGGACCTGCCGGTTGCCGCAAAGAAATTGATTCAGGAGGAGGAATGCGACCTCGTTATGGTATTTGGGATGCCGGGAAAAGAAAAAATAGATAAAATCTGTGCTCATGAGGCATCCCTTGGGATAATAATTGCTCAATTAATGACCAATACTCACATCATTGAGGTATTCGTGCACGAGGATGAAGCAGAGAATGAAAAGGAACTTGTGAGGATATGTAGAGATAGGGCAATAAAACATGCCAGAAATGCGATAAAGCTTTTATTTCATCCCGATGAATTAATTAAAGAGGCGGGGATGGGCAAGAGACAGGGCAAGGAAGATGTTGGACCATTAAAGATTTAAAATTTAAAAAATGGCAATTGGTAGTTGGTTTAGAATTCTAACGAATCCGAGAGAAATATTCTATAAAGAAGAAAATAATGCAAGCCTTGGAGGGATAATCACAAATATTGTATTGGTTCATATTATACTCTTCATCGTATTAATGGCATTCGTTCTCATTCTATTGATTCCAGTTTTAATTAAAAATCCAGAGAAAATTACGGATGAGTTGACATTTGGATTAATAATATTCATTCTTCTAATGATAATCTCCACGATAATTTCAATCGTAATCTCTCTCATTGGGATATTTATTGCTTCTCTGATCGTCTTTTTTGTTTCCAAATTATTTGGCAGTTTGGGGGATTTCATAACTCAGACATATCTGCTCTCGATAATCTGGGCATCTAGTACAATCGTTAATGTTATTATTGCTGGCTTGCCATCTCTCATCCTCTATTCCATTGATGGTGCAATTGCCATGTCATTCGGTAATGTAGTTGGAATTATAGTATTAATTGTATTAATGCTACTCTCAATCTACTATCTCTACATAACCATAGTTATGTTAGAGGAGGTCCATGAATTTGGTGCATTAAAATCAATTCTGACCATTGTAATTTCTACTGCGATAATGGTCGTTGGTTTAATTGCCATATCCATACTCCTGTCATTTGTCTTATCATTTGGTTTATCTGCAATGCTCTCAACGATAATCTCCTCGATGCAAATAAATCTGCAAACGAATGAAATAGGTGAAATCGGGGTTATGAGATATACAGAATATACAAGCCCAGAATATAATTTCCATATAAAGTACCCAGAAAATTGGACAGTGAATGAAACATCTGAAGGTGTAATCTTCCACTCCGGAGATGATGCCGCCATGGCTGTGAGTGTAAGGGAGAATATTGGAGACATGAGTCTTATAGGAGTGTCAAAGATAATGGGGGTCCAAAGGCTTTATAAATTGCGGGAGATTCCCTATGAGGGGATATCTCAGGATGGGGTTAAATTGAATGGAAGGGATGCGTATCAGATAATTACAATCGCAACAATTGACACACAAAAGGTAAAGACAAAAGAAATATTTATGGTTGAGAATGGAAACGCATATGCAATTACCTACTCGGCAAAATTTGAGCCAATTGACATCTATTCGAAATATGAAAATGTAATTGATGAATGCATCAATTCATTCAGTATCGTGGGATCTCGGGGTGAAAAAGAATTAACAATTTCCAAGATGAGGACGCATGAGACCATAAAGACATCAGGATTCTCATACGAGTTGTACCTACCAGATGATTACTCGCAGAAAAAATCCTATCCATTAATATTCTGTATGTCCCCCAATGGAAATGGAAGGGATTTCTATAACTCAGTATATCCCATAGCAAATAGATATGATCACATCTTAGCTTGTTCAAATGACTTTTCAAATTACAAAGCTATAGATGAATTTCTACCCCAGATCTATAATGCCATAGATGACATTCAGAGGAGAGTAAATATCGATGAGAATAGAATATATGCCTGTGGCTTCTCCGGAGGTGGAATGGCAACCTATGTAGTTTCTTATTTTAAACCAAATTACTTTACTGGATTAATAGTGAACAATGGTGCAATTCATGGAAATTTATACGATGTTGATATGCTGAAACAAATGGGTGTTAAGAAGGTTGCACTGATATGTGGCAAGGAAGACTCAATTGTTTCATGCTCTCATATGAGAAACGATGCAAAATGGCTCAATTCTGCGGGAATTGAAACGAAGATAATTGAATTTGATGGCGGGCATGAGATTGCTCCTCCAGATGCATACGAAGAGGCGATACTATGGATAGAATCTTAGAATTTATAGAATTAGAAATTTATAGAATTAGAATTTAATAGATATAGAGATATAGAGGTGATGCGATGGAAAAAATTAAAATGGCAATAGTGGCTTCGGAATTTAATTATGATATAACATATGCGATGGTTGAATTGGCAAAGGAGCATGCCAGATTTCTTGGAGTTGAAATTAAGAAGATTATAAAAGTTCCGGGGGTATTTGATATGCCCCTGGCTGTTAAGAGATTACTGAAGAGAGATGACATAGATTGTGTTGTAACCCTGGGTGCGGTGATTGAAGGGCAGACAGAACACGATGAGATAGTTGCCCAGCACGCCTCGAGAAAGATTGCGGATCTCTCCCTAGAGTTTAATAAGCCAGTTGCTCTTGGAATTGCTGGCCCGGGAATGAGTAGGTTAGAGGCACATAAGAGAGTTGAGTATGCAAAACGCGCCGTCGAATCTGCAGTAAAGATGTGCAAGGTTCTTAAAGTGGAGGAAGGAGAAGATAAAAGCAGCAACGATGATTCTGAAGATTCCGAGTATGGGATAAATCCAAATGTTGGAAAATTCCTAGAGATGGGCTGATCATTAGAGTAATTTTAGATTTCCGGTTATCTTATCGATTTCATCCTCTGGGGCTGGACCAATGCCGACACAAGTTATTGTACCTGGGGGAATCTCGGTCCTTCCCTGATCCCTTATCAATGCGGTGGGAAGTCTCGATTCCTTTGCACGCTCATAGATTTGAATTAATTCATCCAAATTTTTGCATTTAAGAATAGATTTTTTCTGTCCTTCATTTAGCCATCTATCCTTATATTTACTTTCTTCCGCCGCAGATATCGCTGCATGGGCAACTTGAGAAGCCAATTTTCCCCTACTAAGCCTTAGGTCATCTCTAACAACAATAACCTGTTTTAGTTCCATTCCATTATTTCTTTTATCTTTATTAATATTGAAATTCTTAATATTGAATACTTAATATGGATAGAATAATTTTGGATTGAGATAGAATGGAACAAAAAGAGCTATGGATAAAGGCAGACCACGATAAGGAATGGGATAAGAGGAAGAAATTGGTTACGAACGCGATCGAGATCGGTGCCGATGCGGTAGTAGTTAGAAATGGAGAAGTGGGAAAGGTGAGAAAATTAGGAATAATCAAGGTTATTGCAAATGACAAGGATGCAGATATATTCTTAGAGAATAATGTAGAGAGATTATCTGAAGTTAAGGGAGAAACGGCATTC
Organism: Candidatus Altarchaeales archaeon; assembly: GCA_003663175.1. Taxonomy (GTDB): domain Archaea; phylum Altiarchaeota; class Altiarchaeia; order IMC4; family QMZM01; genus QMZM01. The sequence continues at coordinate 6,012 of QMZM01000049.1, forward strand.
TATAGAGAGATAAAGAGTAAGAAAGATGAGGAGATAATTGCAAATGCCGGGAAATTCTCGAGATATGTCATTGTAAAGGCATTAAACTGGAAGGTGATTCCCTTAGAGAATCTTATTGCACTATTGCGGGGTAAATCAAAGATTATTGTTGAGGTGGAGAATTTAGAGGATGCAAAATTGGCATTGGAAACATTGGAGGTTGGAGCGGATGGTATTCTCGTGAACTCCGGCGTTAAGGAGGCAAAAAGGATAAAGAAATTTATTGATGAAATATCAACTGGAAGATTGGAATTGAAACCGGTTAGAGTAATTAATATTAAGCAAGTGGGTATGGGCGATAGGGTTTGTGTTGATACATGCTCAATATTTGAAATTGGAGAGGGTATGTTAATTGGCTCCCAGTCGAGTGCACTATTCCTAATACATTCGGAGACGATAGAAACTCCATATGTCGAGACGAGACCATTCAGGGTGAATGCGGGTCCAGTTCATGCATATACGAGAATGCCCGATGGGAGCACAAAATATCTATCTGAACTAAATGCTGGGGATGAAATTCTTGCAGTGAACTGGAAGGGAGATACGAGGAGAATGGTCGTGGGAAGATTGAAGATTGAAAAGAGACCTCTATTGCTTATAGAGGCCGAATTTAATGGAAAAAAATTCAAAACATTAGTTCAGAACGCAGAAACAATAAGATTGGTTGATAAGAAGGGCAAGGCTATATCTGTTGTGGATTTGAAGAAGGGTGATGAAGTATTGGCATATATTGAGGACAAGGGTAGGCACTTCGGCATTAAGGTTGATGAGAGTATCGAGGAGAAATAATTTTCAATGCATCACTTATAATTTTCTCGTGGTCAAATGCAAGTCTCGGCAATTCTGACAGATTAAATTTCTTAGCATCCTTTGTATCGGTATTGGCTATTAATTTACCGCCGATTGGATGGCACAGAAAGCAGATGGACACCGTATGACCCCTTGGGTCTCTATCAGGATCGGAATAAACACCCACAATTCTATCAATCTTAACATCAAGACCTGTCTCTTCTTTGACCTCTCTAAGTATAGCGTTCTCAACGGTCTCACCATATTCAACAAATCCCCCGGGCAATGCCCACATATCTTCAAATGGCGGGTTTTTTCTCTTAACTAATATAATTGAGTTATTCTTCAGTATTACTGCATCCACGGTCAATCTTGGGAATTTTTCGGGCATTATAAAAATTTTAATTCCAAATCTAATAAATAGAAATCTGAAATTAATCTGGAAATTAATGGGGGTGATGAGAAGGGGCCCGTGGTCTAGGTGGTTATGACGGTCGGAATTTCCCGACGAGAAACTCGGAATAAATGAATCAAAGTGTGGCTGAACGAAGTGAATGCCACACCCGCATGTCAACTGGGCGTGACAGTTGGTCGGAATTTCCCGACGAGAAACTCGGAATAAATGAATCAAAGTGTGGCTGAACGAAGTGAATGCCACACCCGC
>QMZM01000050.1 GCA_003663175.1 Candidatus Altarchaeales archaeon
AGAACCTCGGTAGATTTTTTGATAAGATTGCTAAAATCTGCAACAGAATATGGAATTGATCGATATACGATAGCAGATACCGTTGGTGTGATGACTCCAGAGAAGATAAAAGATATGTTCGCAAAGCTGAAGAAGGAGGCAAAAATTCCTCTCGGGGTTCATTGTCATGATGACTTTGGTTTGGCAACTGCAAATACAATTGCGGCAGTTAAGGGCGGTGCTCAGGTAGTTGATGTTGTGGTAAATGGTCTTGGGGAGAGGGCGGGGAATGCGTCTCTTGAGGAGGTTGTGATGGCATTAAAACTTCTGGAAGACTACGAGACAAATATAAATACAAAGAAGATATCGAATCTGTCAGAATTGGTTGAGAAATTATTCGGCGTTCCAGTACCCCCAAACAAGGCAATTGTTGGAGAGAATGCATTTACTCATGAAGCCGGAATTCATGTCGATGGTATCCTAAAAAAACCAGAAACTTACGAAGCAATAAAGCCAGAACTTGTGGGAGCAAAGAGAAGATTCGTTCTTGGTAAGCATGTTGGAATGAAATCTGTTAAAAAGATGCTCGATGAATTGAACATCTCTGTAAATGATGAACAATTGAGGGAGATATTTGAGCAGATAAAATACATAGGAGATAAGGGGAAGAAGGTCACAAGTGCCGATTTAGAAGCAATTGCTCATTCGGTATTGGGGATTGAAATTGAAAAGGCAATCAGGGTTGATGAATTGGTTGCAATTGCTGGAAATAGATTCACTCCAACCGCCTCGGTAAAGGTGAGGATTGATGGTAAGGAGATAAGAGCCTCTGGAATAGGAACAGGTCCCGTTGATGCCGCAATTAATGCAATAAGGCAAGCAACTAAGGACATACCATTTGAATTGATCGAGTACCATGTAGACTCTATCTCTGGAGGAACCGATGCCGTTGTTGAGGTTATGGTAAAATTGAGGTCAAAGGGTAAGATAATTACTGCCAGGGGTGCTGGAACAGACATAGTTTTAGCGAGTGTTGATGCATTGGTCAATGGTCTAAATCTAATCCTGAGGAGAATTTCATAATTTTAAATGAAAATCGATGATGCAATAAAGGACATGAAGTATCTCCTGGATAGGGGATATAAAAAGAGGACCGCACTGAATTTCGTCGCGAACCATTATAGACTCAATGAGAAGGACAGAAATTTTCTCCGGAGATATGTCTTCTCAGAAGATGATATAAAAGAGCACGAATCAAAATTAATTCCCATTTCAAGGATTCGTGGCAGGGAGGTTGTTATTGATGGCTATAATGTACTTGTTACAGTTGAGGCGATTCTCAAGAAGAGAGACCTCGTATATGGAATGGATGGATTCCTTAGGGATTCAAGTGGTGCATACTCGAAATATAAATTTGATAAAAATACAAAAATAGCAATAAAGGAGATAATAAGGACACTAAAAAATTATAAGCCTAAGTATGTATTGTTTATATTTGATTCCCAGATATCGAGGAGTGGAGAGTTGGCAAGTTATGTCAGAAAGAAACTGCGTGAGTTTGATGTGAATGGTACTGCAAAGACAAGTAGATGTGCCGACTCCGAAATCATAAGGTTGAATAGAATAACAATGACAACAGACAGCATAATCATAAAAAAGGTTAATAAGGTTGTAGATATCTGCTCCGAAATTCATAAAGAAAAAAATAAATTTTTATTATAGAATAACTTAATACCTCTTAATAATGGCTAAAAGAATCGGTTTTCTGGAATCGAGGTTTGTTAGAAATGCATCTAGAATATTCATTAGTTTTGGCAGTTTTCTTGCGGGTATGTTTCCGAAGATCGAGGTCAATCTGAAACAGTCCGGCATAGCAACAGACTATAATGTTAATGCAAGGGAATATATGGCAATATGCATATTTGTATCGTCATTCACATTCATCACAATATTTTTTTCTCTTTCTGGTTTATTGCTAGTTGCTGGAGGGAGAAATCCCATAATAAAGGGTTCGATTGAACTCGGCGAGATATCTCTGCCAATGGACATCTTGATAGGTTTGGTGTTTGCGTTGATCGTTTCATTATTCCTATTTATTCAGATGGTCTCGTATCCAAGTGTAATTGTGAATAGAAGGGTAAAGGATATTGACAGAAATTTGCTCTTTGTCTTGAGAACAATTCTCGTCCAAATTAGGTCTGGAATTCCGATCTTCGATACATTCATATCAATTGCCACCTCCGATTATGGCGAAATCTCGAATGAATTTAGGAATGTCATCGAAAGGGTCAGGGCTGGGAGACCCATTATAGAAAGCCTGGAGGAACTTGCAGTTAGGAACCCATCTATCTACTTCAGAAGGGCATTATGGCAATTAGTAAATGCACTAAAGTCTGGCAGTGATGTTGGCGATAATCTCGAAAATGTGATTAAGTCATTATCAAAGGAACAACTTGTTGAGATAAGGCAATACCAATCTACACTAAATCCATTGGCAATGATGTATATGATGGTCGCAGTTATCGCGCCATCCTTGGGAATTACGGTCCTTATTGTGCTCTCAACCTTCCCGGGGATGGAAAGCATCGGTAGAGAGGAGATATTCTGGGGATTATTGGCGGGTGTCGCATTTATGCAATTTATGTTCATGAGTGTAATAAAATCGAAGAGACCGAATTTGATGAGTTAAATTAAAGGAATGTTAGAATGAAGATATACACCATAATAGCAAGGATATTACCAGTTAGGATAAGGGCAAAATTTCGCCAATTAATAATGTATTCAAATCTAAATTTAGATCCAGACAGCTTTCTCGGATTTATAATTCTTTTCGGGCTCTTATCAAGCTTGGTGTTCGCTTACACTCTCGCAGCGCTTGGAATGGGTAATTTTATATTAATATTCATAGTCCTATTTGTTTTGATCGAATTCTCTTTCTACATAATTATTTTATTCTCAATTGACTCAAAGACGAAGGCAGTTGAAGAGGTTTTACCAGACGCGCTTCAATTAATGTCATCCAATATAAGAGCGGGTCTGACAACAGATAAAGCACTACTGCTTGCTGCAAGACCAGAATTTGGACCACTGGCGGAGGAGATAAGGAGGGTTGGCAGAGAAACCATGACTGGAAGAAATCTGGCTTATGCTCTAATGAAGACCACCACTCGAATAAAATCCGAAACCCTGAAGAGGACAATAGATTTGATTGTAAATAGCATAAAATCTGGTGGGAAATTGGCAGATTTGTTGGATCAGACTGCGAGTGATTTGAGAGACCAAGAGATGATTAAAAAGGAGATATCCGCAAGTGTCTTGATGTATGTTATATTCATCTTTGTCGCAATTGCGTTTGGAGCACCCCTGCTTTTTGCAATGTCATCATTCTTGGTAAAGATTTTAACAAAGAATATGCAACTAATTTCTGAGGGGATGCCATCTGGCGGTCTCGAGGGCGCGCCAATATCAATAACAAACATAACCCTCGACCAAGATTTTATAAATTTCTATGCAATTGTTTCTTTGACTGTGACATCATTCTTTGGTTCGGTAATAATTGGTTTAATTCTGAGGGGTGATGAAAAGTATGGATTAAAGTACTTGCCGATAATGTTACTCATTGCTATTGGTTTATTCTTCCTGGGTAATTTTGCAATGGAATCGCTATTTGGAAAAATGATGGAGGTTGCTTAATAAAGACTAAATCGAATTAATTTAGTTTAATTTATGATGAGTGATTGAAATGGGTGTTATAGTATACACAACTCCGACATGTCCATTCTGCAAGATGGCAATGAACTACCTTAGAGAGAATGGAATAGATTTTGTTGAGAAGGATGTTTCTATAGACAGGGAGGCTGCAAAAGAGATGATTGAGAAGAGTGGTCAGATGGGTGTTCCAGTTATTGATATAAATGGCAAAATTATTGTGGGATTTGTCCCTGAGGAGATAGAGAAGGCTGTTAGGGAATCTAAGAAATAAATTCTGATAATGAAACAATCCTTGTGTTATATAGATTCTCCATAACTCTGAATGAATATTCTTTTGCTTCGTCAGACAGGGATTCCGTACATTCCTTTGGAATGATTGTCTTATAGCCACGATAGAATGCATCTGCTGCAGTGTGTTGAACGCATATGTCTGTCAATATACCACATATTATAATTTCCCCAATTTTTAATTCTCTGAGCAATGAATCCAGTCCCGTCTGGAAGAATGCGCTGTACCTTCTCTTTTTGATAATAAAATCTTCTTCTCTTGGTTTTAATTCGGGGATTATCTCGGATCCTTTAGTTCCTTGAACTGCATGCTCTGGCCACTTCTCAAATTCTGAATCATTCTTTATATGACTATCACATACATAGATCACCGGAATTCCATTCTCTCTTGAATATTGGATCAATTTTCTTACATTGGGAATAATTCTCTGACATCTCTCGCACCTTAATTTCCCATAAAGAAAGTCATTCAACATGTCTATAACAAGCAATGCCATTCTGTTTTTCATATATAATTATTCCAATTTAATATTTATTAGTGGAATGAATCGTCAGAATGAGAATAAGGAAGGTAAGGAAGAGAGATGGTAGAACAGTGGAATTCGAGAGGGATAAGATTGTTAATGCGATACATAAGGCAGCAATAGCAGTGAAGAGGGAAGACAGAGATCTTGCAGATAAATTGGCCAGAGAGGTTGTTGATACTCTTGAAAGAAAATTCAAAGGAAGGATTCCATCGGTTGAGGATATTCAAGATGTTGTTGAGAAGGTTCTCATTAAGAGTGGTCATGCAAAGATTGCAAAGGCATACATAGTCTACAGAAAAAAGAGGGAGGAAATAAGGAAGGCTAAGGCTGTCTATGGCATATACGATGAATTAAAATTGTCCGTGAATGCTATAAAGGTTCTTGAGAAGAGATATCTAAGGAGGGATGAGAACAGAAGAATTATTGAAACACCAATTGAGATGTTTCAGAGGGTTGCGAGGACGATTGCAAAGCCAGACGGGGGGTATGGTGGTGATGTAAGGAAAACCGAGATCGAATTCTATAAGTTAATGACAAGGTTAGAATTTCTACCGAATTCTCCGACACTGATGAATGCCGGCACTCGCCTGGGACAATTATCTGCTTGTTTCGTTTTACCTGTAGAAGATTCGATGGAAAGTATCTTCGAGGCTGTTAAGAACGCAGCATTAATCCATCAGTCTGGGGGCGGCACTGGATTCTCGTTCTCGAGATTAAGACCAAAGGGCGATGTAGTAATGTCAACTGGTGGAATTGCCTCGGGACCAGTTTCATTTATGCGCGTCTTTAATGTGGCGACAGAGGTTATAAAACAGGGCGGTAAGAGGAGGGGGGCAAATATGGGTATCCTCAGAGTTGATCATCCAGATATAATTGAATTTATAACAGCAAAGGAAAGGGAAAATTTTTTAAGGAATTTCAACATCTCGGTTGGAATTACAGATAAATTCATGAACGCTGTTAAGAAGAATAGAAAATATTCTCTCATAAATCCAAGAACTAAGAGGGTTGTTAAGAGATTGCCTGCAAGAAAGGTATTTGACTTAATAGTTACGATGGCATGGAAGAACGGAGAACCCGGCCTTATATTTCTCGATACCATAAACAGGAAGAATCCAACCCCAGAACTTGGTATGATAGAAGCCACAAATCCATGTGGTGAAGTTCCGCTTTTGCCTTATGAAAGTTGTAATCTCGGCTCCATAAATCTTTCAAAGATGGTCAATGACGGAAAAATAGACTGGGAAAAATTAGAAAAGGCAGTAAGATTGGGGGTTCATTTCTTGGATAATGTGATTGATGCGAATAAATATCCATTACCTGAGATAGAAAAGGCAACCAAGGATAATAGAAAGATCGGCTTGGGTGTGATGGGCTTTGCGGACCTTCTGATAAAATTAAGGATTCCCTATAATTCTGAAAAGGCTATAAAGACGGCAGAGAAGGTTATGAAATTTATACAAGTAAAATCTAAAGAGAAGTCAGAGGAATTGGCCAAGGAGAGAGAGGTATTTCCAAATTTTGATAAGAGCATATACCATGGAAAGAGAAAATTGAGAAATGCTACAACAACAGCAATAGCCCCAACCGGGAGCATAAGTATAATTGCAAACTGCTCATCTGGAATTGAACCAATATTTGCAATTTCTTATATAAGACATGCCATTGAGACGGAATTAATCGAGATAAATCCTCTCTTTGAGGAAATTGCAAGGGAAGAGGGTTTTTATTCGGAGGAATTGATGAGAGAGATTGCAAAGAACGGCTCAATTCAGAATATAAAGGAAATTCCAAGGAGAATTAGAAGAGTATTCGTCACAGCATTGGATATAGAACCAGAGTGGCATGTCAGAATGCAAGCAGCATTTCAGAAATATGTAGATAATTCCATCTCGAAGACAATAAATTTCCCTCACGATGCAACTCCAGAGGATATTGAAAAAGCATTTATGCTCGCCTACGAACTTGGATGTAAGGGAATCACAGTTTATAGATACGGTAGCAGGGAGGAACAAGTTCTGACGATAACATGCCCAGTCTGTGAAATATAAAATGGCAATGATTCATGTCTATACTGGCGAGGGTGAAGGAAAAACCCTAACTGCATTGGGTCTGGCATTGAGGGCAATTGGTCATGGAAAGAAGGTCATAATGATTCAATTCATGAAGGGTTGGAAGGAGACGGGCGAGTACATGATAAAAGATAGGTTAGAGCCAGAGTTTGAGATATATCAATTCGGAAGAAGGGAATTTGTAAATCTAAAAAATCCTGAGAAGACCGATATTGAACTTGCAAGAAAGGGGTTTGAATTTGCAAAAAAAATCCTCAAAAAAAATCCAGACATCCTAATCTTAGATGAGATAAATCTTGCAATATCCATTGGTCTGTTAGACTTGAATGAGATAATCAATTTCCTGAAAAGAGTGCCAGATGATATTGCTGTAGTTATGACAGGTAGAAGAGCGCCAAGAGAGATTATAGATATGGCTAACTTGGTCACAGAGATGAAATACATAAAGCATCCATTTGATAAAGGCATTGCTGCGAGAGAAGGTCTCGATTATTAAGCACATTCAGAGAATATTCAAAAAATTTTCATTTTTATGAACGTTTATTAAAATTTATATTTTTATGTACATATCGAATAAAGAATTTTTTAGAATTCCGCCAATCTGACATGTTTTATTTTTATAAAAAATAAGGTTTTATTTAATTTTTAATCTAATTTGGATTTATTTTTTGAACAATATACTCAAAAATAATCTATTATAAAAATATTTATCACTTTTGCCCAGAGACACTAAGAGAAGTGGCGTTTTTTATACTGTGTATCTTAT
>QMZM01000051.1 GCA_003663175.1 Candidatus Altarchaeales archaeon
AACTTGCAATTGATGGAGCAATGCGAATCTGTGAAATACAGAAGAATGCATTACTTTCCAGTATAAATGTCGATGTTAAGGGTGTGTAATATGGATATTGAGGCATATCTAAGAAGGGATTATATAAAGAATCTTGTAAATCAAGGTAAGAGATTGGATGGTAGGAAATTCGATGAATTTAGAAAAATTGAGATCGAAAATAATTATGTTGGTGAAAAGGCATGCGGTTCCTCACTAATAAATCTCGGGAATACGATGGTTTTGGTTGGAATAAGTTTAGATGTTGGCGAGCCGTATCCAGATTCTCCAGAAAGTGGAGTCATGACAACATCTGCGGAATTGAGACCATTGGCATCCCCATACTTTGAAGCGGGTCCTCCCGGAGAAGAGGCAATTGAGGTCGCAAGGGTTGTAGATAGAGGTATAAGAGAATCCGGAGCAATTAACTTAGAGAAATTATTTATTGAGGAAAATAAGGTCTGGATCGTTTTTATTGATATTCATATTTTGGACCATGATGGGAATTTAATTGATGCTTCCGGAATTGCAGCAATTTCAGCACTCTTAAATACCAAAATACCGAAGTATGAGGATGGAAGTGTAATCTATGGAGAATATTCTGGTTCTTTACCAGTGACGGAGGTGCCAATCCCATGCACATTTGCAAAGATTAATGATAAAATGCTTATTGATCCAACATTGGATGAGGAATATGCGATGGATTCGAGACTGACGATAACAACAACCGACACAATAAACGCTATGCAAAAGGGAGGTGTTGGTTCACTATCAGAGAGTGAAGTATATAACGCCGTCGACATGGCATTTGAGAAGGCGAAGGATGTAAGGAAGTTACTATAATCTCCTTTCCCATTTTTTTAACTCGATTATACTTGATAGTGTTCCACCTCTCCTTATCTCCTCCCTTATTCTATTTTCTTTCTCAAGTATATCCATCGCCCTGTTTGCAATTTCAACTGCCCTTTCCTTTGGAACAACCACAACACCATCAAGGTCTCCAATTACATAGTCTCCAGGTCTTATTAATTGTCCGGAAATTCTTATCGGAACATTTATTTCACCAAATCCCTTTGGCTCGCCAGCAGCGGATTTCACATTTCTTGAGAATACCGGGAATTCCATCTTTCTTATATCTTCGATATCCCTTACACTCCCATTAATGACGACACCAGATATACCCTTTCTTAAACAACTTTGTGACGCCAATTCACCCCATATGGCATTTCCCGTGCCACCGGCATCTATTACTATGACATCCCCCCTATTTGCCACATCTATCGCTTCAACGGGTTTTGCCCAATCACCGGGATATGTTCTCACGGTAACTGCTCTGCCAACCATTCTCGTTCCAATCTCAACCCCAGCCACCGGTTTTATCCCCTCAATATAACCTGATCGATGCATCGCATCTGAGATATTTGCAGTGGATACCCTCCTAAAAACATCTAATGGATTTGTGTATTTTTTATATAATCTACTCTTTATCGGAACTCCCTCTTCTATCGCCCTCTTAATCCTCTCTGCTGCCACTCTTGCGTTTTCAGCCTTTATTATTGCCCCTCCAACTATAATTATTGATGCTCCAGCCTTAACAGCCTCTACAGCAGTTTCTGAATTTATGCCTCCAGCAATTGCAATTGGAATCTTAACAGATTTAGAAATTTTTTTCAATTCTTCAATTGCATTAATTCCACTCATTTGTTGGTCTATGGAGATATGAACACATATATAATCAACACCCATCTTCTCTAATTCAATTGCTCTTTTTTCCATATTGTCTATATTCATCAAATCCACCATGATCTCGGCACCATAATTCCTTCCAGCATCTACAGCTTCTCTAATTGTAGAATCATCGGCAACACCCATAATAACAACAACATCTGCTCCAGACTTCGCGGCGATCTCAACCTCACACCTCCCAACATCGAGGGTTTTCATATCTGCAACTATCTTATGCCCTGGAAATAACTCCCTGAATTTTCTCACAGAATTGAGACCCTCTGCCTTTATCAAGGGTGTCCCAACTTCGATCCAGTCTGCTCCCCCCTCCACGGATTCCCTCGCCACTTGAATTGCTCTCTTCAAATTGACGAAGTCTAATGCAACCTGTAGAATTGGTTTCATAGATTAAAATAATTGGAACAGATAAAGAAAAAGAGTGTCCTCATTTTTAAGGTTTCTCTTCTATAAGTTATTCACAAATTACACACGATATCTTGGTGACAATGAAAAACCACATCATTATCATCACTATTATATGCCTGTTTTGTGCCTTTTGTTCCTGTACATATCAACCATCGGAAGAAAACTCTCCCCCAGAAGAAACCATGAAACCAAAAGAAAAGATTCTCTCCATAATTAATGGATTCGATAGAAATAACGATTCCACATTTGATAGGGTTGAGGAGATTGTAGAGATTGGCGAACCAGCAGTTCCATATTTAATTGAACTCCTTTATAGTAATGATACTTATCATAAATGGGCTGCTCTCTACGCATTATCTAGGATTGGTCACGAAGTTGATAGGAAAAAGCAAGAAGAGATAATTTCACATGTAAAAAATTTATTCGACGATAAAAATCCAACAATAAGGCAAACGGCGGCGGGCATCGCTGTTGGATTGGGCGAAAAAGAGGGAATTCCAATTTTGATAGAATATCTGAAATCGGATGATACGAGATTGTTAAGTAAACCACGCAGATCACTAAGTTCATATTCAATTTCTGTCTTAAGATATTACACTCGACAAAACTTTGGTTATAGTATTTATGTTCCAATGGATGAGAGAGAGGAAGCGATAAAGAAATGGGAAAATTGGTGGGAAAAAAATAAAGATTCATTGGTCTGGGATCCAAACATACGGGAATACGGCGGATATGTAATTAAATCATAAATTCCATCAGAGGATGATTGCAGATATCAAGAAAAATTGCGTTAGAAATGTGCCATCATTTATTTTGATAATATTCATACTGTTATTTCTCTCAAATACTACATTCTCAAGAACTTCCATATCAACAGAAGATTGTGATATAACTGTGACTGTGAATATAGCATTTTATGGTGATGGGGCAAATCAATCTCTCATAGATAAATGGGAGCAAGAAGCCGAGAATTTATGGAATGGTCCCCATGGCTATAGAATATTTGGATATTGCAAGTGTAGAGTGCATTTCGATTTTAATATGAAAATTGTTAGTAATAAAGATTCATGTCCTGATGATTATCATTGTATCGAGGTCAAGAATGTTCCAACAGATAATGATCACAGATCATTTGTAAAAACCGGTGCTATGCCTGGAAAGGGATTTGATAAGGGTCCATACACTAAACGTGCAACGGGTGAATTTAGTAATAGAGATGATGGAAAAGTCGTTGCACATGAAATAGGACATCTGATGGGTTTGGATGATGAGTATTTTGATTTCAGTGTCGATTTCACTATAAACAATGATGGGAGTATAACTATCAATAACTTGATTATCACATATCCACCGGGAATGCCAATTACCGATGATATTAGAAAGAAGGTTAGGGAGGGTATAGGCAATCTTCTTTCACGTGGAAGGGTTTCCAAAGGACATAGTTATACTTGGAATTCCAGCTCTCTTATCCCTGGAGCGATGAATGACAGTATAATGGGTATGGAACCTGGATTTAACTGGACCGCTACACAGGGTCATATAGATCAGATCTGTGAGGAAACTGATACAGAATGTCCAAACAAGTGCTGTTGTGGAAATGGTAAATTCGATGCTGGTAGAGAGGAATGCGACCCCAAGGCAATTCCAACTGGATGTAAGGACAATCTCTACTGTACATCTCTATGTAAATGTCTTCCCTATGTAATCCCCGGTCATGAAACAACGACTACCTCTACCACTACAACAATTTCTCAAAAGGAAACTACTACAATTCCCAAAAAAACAACAACCACTCTTGAGACAGTTGTAACACCAAGATGTGGGGATGGTTATCTCTCCTCCCCCAGAGAAGAATGCGATATGGCGGATCATCCGATCTATAGTAATTGGAGTGGTGCAAAGGTATATTTATGTCCAAAAGGTAAGGTTTGTGTTAACTGTAAGTGTGTACAATTAACTCCAACATGTGGTGATGGCTGGATTTATAGACCTCCAAATTACGGACTACCTGGAGTATGGGGTGAAGAGTGCGACCCTAAAGCGACCCCAACAGGTTGTGAAGAAGGAAAAATCTGCACACAAGATTGTAGATGTGAATCAGAAGAAAAATGTCCAGATGGTTTCTATACTTCAGAGGATTGTGAAGGAAAATGTGGTGAGAATGAAGCCTGTGAGTTTGATTTAGAAACGGGTTGTTATTCATGTGTAAAAATAGCCTGCAAAGAAAATTCAGACTGCGGGGAAATAATAAAGAAGAGAGTATGCTACAATAATGATGTTTATGAACAAACCATCATACCGATTTGTTATAACCCCGGCACTCCTGAAGCAGAGTGCAAATTCAGGATATCTGGAATATCCAGAGGAGGTCAACTCCTGCCACCACTAGAGGATTGTGATCCAGGATATTGTTTGGATGGTCAATGTGTAGGGAAGATAACGACAACAATGGAGGAAACCACCACAATTACCGAAACCACAACAACCACAATAATGACTTGTGAGGATATGGGAATGTATTCATCAGAAAGTGCTTGTGATAATGAATGCGATCCTCCCGATAGGTGTGTGTATCATGAGGGCTATGAATGCTGGTACTGTCAGCAGGTTGAGTGTGGTGAAGGTCTATATGAGAGTTCCAACTGTGATGGGGAATGTGATCCCACAAGGGGTGAGGTATGTGAAGAATATCAAGACACCGGATGTTACAGGTGTGTGTGTCCTGATTTAATGGTAACATCAATATCAGCAAAGGTAAGCCTTAGTGCAAATACTCATTGTCAAGACGAAATCTGCAAGACTGATTGTTCGTTATCAGCAACAGTTGAATTCCAGATAAGAAATATTGGTGCAAGAGCAGTAGATGCTTCAACTGCTCAAGTGAAACTTGCACCAGCAGTGGGAACAGAAACAGAGGCAGTAGAATCTTTAGATCCAGGAGAAGTTAGCACAACAAAAACCTTATATTTCAGTAGATTTGCAACAGTAACTGGAAGTGGAATGGTCGCATGTGAGCAATTGGATTGGTGGTCTTCAGAATATACTGCCACGGTTATTGCAGACTTTGAAAATGATGTTGCAGAGTGTGATGAAGACAATAACGAGAATTCGGTATATCCAAGTCCCACATAATTTAATTTTTTGAATCATATTATCATTTTTCTTGCAACATTTAAAATTTTGTCAAATTCCTTCTTTTTTGTACTATATCTTGCAAACTCTACCAAACTGCACAACTCCAAACATCTCTTTATTTTATTATACTCCCTAAAATTTCTCTTTTTTAGAATATGTAATAGCTCAGTATTCGTTATCTCCCTCCTCAATTTAAATTTATTTGAAAAATAAAACCTAATTGCCTGAGAAATTTTTTCATAGGCATCCTTTTTCCTTCCCTTAATGAATAAATTTTCTGCCTCATTTAGCATATCTCTCGCAATTTTTCTATAATCAATCAACTCCTCCATCCCTTCTTCTGTTGGTCTTATTTCATGCTCCTTAGATATTTTCAGATATTTACCGTAGATGAGCAAAAGGATAGCAATTGCCACAACCAAAATTAATAATATTGGCAATATAGAAGATTGCGCTTCTTTCTCTTGAGTCCTTTCTAAGGAGACCTTCTTTATTGTGCCATTGACATATTCCGCAATTATCCTTCTTCTTTTATCATCATTCCTATAAGGAATTACTATCCTAGTATAATTCCGAGATAATTGATTGAAGATTGGGGTCTCGTTTCTAAATCCTTGTTCCCTGAGTTGTCTATCATATTTCTGGAATTCTTTATTCTCTTTAAGTAATTTCATCATCCATTTCTTATCTTCTTGAGTTAGAGACATTATCTCCGTTATCGTACCATTTTCCATCCTTCCCCTTATAGTTGCAGTCTCGCCATTTGTTTTTCTATAATTAATGAGAAAATCTCCGGTATTATTCGAGGTTAGATTAAATCGCATATTTGTTATATTGTAGCCCAAATTTGATAATCTTGTATTTTCTCTTTTGAATTTATCATTTCTCGCCAAATTTTCTTGGAATTGTTTCTCCATCTCCCTCCTCGCTTTCAATTGTCGCTCCATCTCCCGCTTTAGGATATTTGTATTCTGGTTAAGTTGATTTCTCTGAACCCTGGTTCCTATTGGAGTTCGAGTTATCTGCTGAGATACACTTGAAATACTAGAACCGATCTGTATGTTAAATGACCCAAAAGAGGAGTATGAGGTTTGCTCGATATTTATACCATTACATCTATAGATTGTGGTTATGCCCTGAGATCGACCCACCTGTAGATTGGACTCCTTAACCTCTATTCTCAGAGAATTTGATTTTACCGTTTCTTCCATCCCAGTCTCTGGATTTATATATGTTACCTCCGCACCGTCAATTTCGTAAACTCCAGACTTGAACGGCTTTATCGGGTCATACTCGAGGGTTGATTCTCCTCCAGGTATTACACTCTCCAAACACTCTATGTTCAGACCATTATTTCCAAACACATTTCTGTCTTTAATTCTTATTAGAATTTCTCTTCCAAATGGATTCTTAAATTTTAATATGATCTTTACATCATCTCCAACCTTTATGTCTTTATTTTCAACTAATTTTTCAACACTTAGTCTTTTTTCTGCAGACATTGGATCAATTAATAAAAGAAATATGCTCAGAACCAATAATATTGAGAATGAGCGCCTCATTCTCTAAACATTTTATTTAGAATTAAGATTTATATTTTAACATGGCAAAAAAACAAAAAAGGAGAATTTACAATCCGGTCACTGGAAAATATTACGAACTTAGACAAAGAACAACAAGTTCTGGGAGGAGGGGACAAATAAAAGGTTTGTGGAAAGCACCGAAAAAGAAGAAATCGCTATTGGATATAATCCTCGAATGATAAGATTCAATTAGTATGATAATATGGAATCAATTTTCTTAGATTCCAATGTTATTGCAAACTGGATTTTAATAAAGGACTCTACTAAAAAATTCGAAGATTTGAAGAATGAGAAAATACTAAAGCAAAGATTAAAGAATATTAGCTATTCATACACCTTAATAG
>QMZM01000052.1 GCA_003663175.1 Candidatus Altarchaeales archaeon
GGATAGAGCAAGCCATATTGTGTTGCATATGGCAGAGGAACTCGGTGAGATAGCAAGATTGATCCTGAGGAATGAAGGTTATAAGACGGAAAAATTTGAAAAGAAAGAACTTGCGTATGAATTAACGGATTTGCTTTATTTAACATTAAAATTGGCAAATAAATTTGAAATAAACTTAGAGAAGGAATGGGATGATATGTGGAAGAGATATGAAAAGAAGACGAGTAGGTTATAAAAATGGATTCGGTGAAGCATGAAAAAAGAATTGACCCCTGGGGAACGGCAGATATCGATGACTATAGAAATTTATTTGATGAATTCGGAATTAAGCCATTTGATAAATTTAGGGAAAAATTGTCAGACAGTCGCTATATAAGAAGGGGAATCGTCTTTGGACATAGGGACTTCGAGAGGATAATGGAGTGCATAGAGGGAAATAAGAAATTTGTTATGATGACTGGCCTAATGCCATCCGGAAAATTCCATTTGGGACATAAGATCGTTGCGGACCAGATAATCTGGTACCAAGGCATTGGAGCGGAGATATTTCTCTGTAGTGCGGACCTCGAGGCATATGCGGTGAGGGGCATAGACTTAGAAACTGCAAGAAGGATAACAATTGATGAGTATTTAACGAACTATGTCGCTCTCGGACTCACTAAAAAAAATTTAACATTCTGGTTTCAGAGCGATTATGTGGTCCCGTACTACAGATTTAGGGATATGCTGACAAGAAAGGTGACGCTAAACGAATTGAAGGCAATCTATGGCTCCCTGACCCCGGGAAAGATTCTCTCTGTGCTTACCCAGTCTGCGGATATCCTACATCCCCAGCTTCCAGAATTTTTGGGAGCGACTCCAACGGTGGTTCCTGTCGGCACAGATCAGGATCCGCATATGAGACTTACAAGAGACCTCGCGGCAAGATTTCAGAGTGAATTCAAATTAATTTTGCCATCATCAACATATCATAAATTCATGCGCGGTCTTCAAGGTGGAAAGATGAGTTCATCGGAGCCAAAGTCGTATATTGCGTTAACAGATGATCCAGAGGTTGTAATGAAGAAGATAATGAACTCGAAAACTGGAGGGAGAGCAACGATAAGGGAACACAGGGAAAAGGGTGGGATTCCAGAGCGGTGTATGGTCTATGATTTGTTCCTTTATCATTTAATTGATGATGACGAGGAATTGGAGAATATATATAGAGATTGCAGATCTGGGGATAATGTATGTGGTGAGTGTAAGGCGGTCTGCTCAGAGATCATGATCAAATTCCTGAAAGAGCATCAGAGGAGAAGGAAAAGGTCTGAGAGAATTGTGGAAAAAATTCTGGAGAAATGAGTCGAAATGAATCTCATCATAGAACCAACCGACAGATTAAATGGAACTGTAAAGGCGCCCTCAAGCAAGAGTTACACGCATAGAGCAATTATCATCGCCTCTCTTGCAGATGGAGAATCGAGGATCCTTAATCCATTGATCTCCGGGGATACTCTCGCAAGCATAGATGCATGCAAATCCTCTGGCTCGAGAATCGAGTTTGATAAAGATAGGGATGAGTTGATCATATACGGAAATTCTGGAAGTCCGAGATTCTCTAAGAAGGTTATAGATGTCCGTAACTCTGGAACAACGATAAGATTTATGACATCCATTGCATCTCTCTGCAAAGAGGAAATCACACTCACCGGTGATGAATCAATTCTGAGAAGACCAATGCTGCCTCTACTTAATGCATTAGAGCAATTGGGTGTAAAGACGAAATCGAATAATGGAATGCCCCCCATATCTGTAAGGGGTCCGATGAGGGGTGGGAAGTGCAGAATCCTTGGCGGTATAAGTTCCCAATTCATATCCTCACTTTTGATATCACTGCCATTAACTGGGGAGGGTGGGGAGATCTATATAGAAGGAACGCTAAGGTCGAGACCATACATTGACCTAACCATTGAAACACTTAGAAGATTTGGGGCGAGAATTAAATTCTTGGATGATAAATTCGAGATTCCCGGGAATCAATCATATACTGGAATTCGATATGGGATTGAGGGCGATTATTCTTCTGCCGCATTCATTTTGGCTGCGGGCGCAATTACAAATTCACAAATTAGGATAGAAAATTTAAATAGAGACTCCAAGCAAGGAGATAAAAGAATTGTAGAAATTCTAAGAAGGATGGGGGCGAAAATAAAATCTGGCAGGGATTATGTTGAGATAAAGGGAAATCTCGACCTCGAGGGCATAGAGATAGACCTCTCTGATAATCCGGATTTGGTTCCAGTAGTTGCGGTCCTTGGTTCCCTGGCAAGTGGGAAGACGATAATAAAGAATATTAAACATGTTCGCTATAAGGAGTCTGACCGCATAAGTTCGATTTCGGCTGAATTGAAGAAGATGAATGTTAAGATAATGGAAGGAATTGACTTTCTTGAAATAGAAGGAAAAGAAAGATTGAAATCTGCTCATCTTCACGGCTGGAATGACCATAGAATTGTCATGTCCCTGGCGGTTGCATCACTCAGGGCAGAGGATAAGGTAACCATAGACTCCGCTGAATCCATAGATGTTTCATTTCCAAATTTTATCGAAACGATGAGAAGTCTGGGATGTGAGATGAATTTGAAATAAAGTAGAAAAATGATGATTATACCCGCAATTGATATAATGGATAAAGAATGTGTTCAATTAGTTGGTGGAGACCCAGATACGAGGAAATTCTACGGGAATCCGGTTGAAATTGCCCTGGAGTTCAAGAATCTCGGTGCTAAGATTCTGCATGTCATTGACCTCGATGCCGCACTCGGAACTGGAGATAACTTAGAGACCGTGTTGCGGATATGTAGAGTTACAGAATTGCCCATTCATTTTGGTGGTGGAATCAGAGACATAGAGAAGGCGAGATTATTACTCAATTCTGGAATAGACAGGATAATCCTTGGAACCCTGGCTGTGAGGGATTATCTTTCAGAATTTACGATATTAAAAAAATTGAGGAGTGAATTTGGAAGAGACAGGATAATAGTTGCATTGGACTCAAGGGAGGGGAACATAGTTATAAAGGGATGGCAAGAAAGGACATCAATTCCCACAATAGAATTCATGAAAAAATTTAATCACTTGGTATGGGGGTTCCTCTATACAGATGTCGACTTGGAGGGAAAAATGCGCGGGATAAATATTAGAAGAATAAGAGAGATCATTAAATCTACGAGATTGCCGATTATCGTTTCTGGCGGCATTTCAAGTGATTCTGATATAAGGAAATTAGAGAAGATTGGTGCATGGGGTGTTGTGCTTGGAAGGGCGTTATATGAGGGAAGGATAAACCTGAGGGATTTCTCGAATTTTTAAGCAATCGATCAAATCATATAATATGACACTATTTGATGAAATTAAGGAAGAGGAAATAAAGATTAGGAATTATTTGAGGCACTTGAGCATTGGTGCTGTTGTGACGATAGCATTAATCTTGATAATATTGGTCATAGCCCTATGGTACTATTTCGGTTATACATGGGTCATTGTCGAACCGGGTGAGACATCCCTCAGGGCGATAAATTCAACAATTGGATAAATACATGATTAATATTCTTGTTATCCCCCACGACTCATAACAATAATTCGCCAAGACTCTTTCTTGTTGATTTTCTTTCTCTCTTGCTCGGATAACCAACTGCAATCACAGCCATTAATTCCTTATCATCGGGGATATTTAAGATTCTATTTACAAGATTTTTATTCTTGAGAATTTCACCGAGCCAACACGCCCCCAGACCAAGAGAATGCGCCTCCAGAAGCATATTCTGAATACATGCACCAATTGCCTGAATGTCCTTTGTTCTATCATAACTACTTGACTTATCTAAGAAAACCGCAATACACACATTGGCATCCCTTATAATATCTCCATAATGGGTCAATTTTGCCAGTTCCTCCCTAATTTTTTTATCCCTAAGTACTGAAAACCTCCATGGTTGGTTATTGAGTCCGGATGGAGCCCACCTACCGGCTTCTAAAATCTTGTCTATCTCTTCCTTACTTATCTCCCCATCCAAGAATTCCCTCACACTCCTTCTGTTCCTTATCACATCAAGAATGTCCATATTTCCATAATTTCATATAAAAATTTGTTCCAATAAATTAAAAATGCCGGAATTCTACATAATTCTTGTTGAGCCAAGGTATCAGGGGAATATAGGGGCTGTGGCAAGAGTAATGAAGAATTTTGGTTTCCATAGATTAATTTTAGTTAATCCTCCAGAACTAAGTGGGGAAGCGATGGCAATGGCGATGCATGCGCATGACATTCTAAGGAATGCCGAAATCCTTGAGAGATTTGATGATTTGATTGAGAGATTTGATTTTTTGGTTGCAACATCTGCGGAAATAGCGTCGGACAAGAATCCCATGAGAACTCCGGTATTTCCAGAGGAATTGGAAAATTCAACCAAGATTAAGGGAAAGATCGGTCTCGTTTTTGGTAGAGAGGACTACGGCTTATTTAATGATGAAATAAGTAAATGCGACATATTGGTTTCTATTCCAACGAGTGAGGAATACAGAACAATGAATTTATCGCATGCGGTTGCGGTTATTCTTTACGAACTCTCGAGACGAGAAATGATGGGTAAGATCGCAAGAATGAAGAAATTTGAAAGAGCCGATGGGAACTCAAAGAGAATTTTACTTGAGAAATTTGACAGATTCGTTGATTTAATTCATGATAACGAATTTACAAGGAAATTGACAAAGAAGACATTCAGGCAATTGATTGGCAGGGCATTCATCTCGGGAAGGGAGGCATCAAACCTGATAGGATTATTTCGGAGAGCAAACGAGAGATTGGAGAGTTAATTCCTGACTATCATTTTATCAATTAATGTGCCGTTTGAGTCTAAAAGTGTTATTATCTCGAATTCATCGTCCCACATCTCTGACCTAAAGCACATATATAATTCATTCTCCGAATTTATTCCAGAGCCGGTGTGGATTCTAACCGATTCATTGGCATCTAAAACAAACCCCGGGAAAACATATTTCCTTCTAAAATTTCTATTCCTCAGAATCCAGCCACTCAAATTAACCTCTTTATCACCAAAATTCTTGATTTCTATCCACTCTTCATTCAGATACAAACGCTTCGGATTATGTTCCGTTTCAAGATGTGTCTCTATAATCCTTACCTCCTTACTCGTTCTCGGTATGGTCGTTGTCGTTGTTGAGGAAGTGGTTACTGTGGAGGTTGTTGAGGTTGAAGAGGAAGTGGTTGTCGAGGGGGTGGAGGAGGTGGTGGTAGAGGTTGTTTCCTGGGTTTCTATGCATCCAGAGACAAGTAAGATAATAATACATGCAATTGTGCAAAAATTCATCATATTCATTGATTTCATGATTACAAATTTGGATTTTGATTATTTAAAATTGAAATTAGAATGAATAATTATGGCAGTAAAAAATGCCATGCAAAGCATTGTGGAGCATGTCAGGGATGTTATAAATGAGATAGATGACTCTCAAGTGGAGCAGATGATAAACGCGATTCAGAGTTCTGAGAGAATCTTTATCATGGGCGCTGGGCGTTCCGGGTTAGTTAGTAAGGCATTTGCAATGCGCCTCGTTCAATTGGGTCTAACGGTTTATGTGATCGGAGAAACAGTTACGCCAGCTGTGACAGATAGGGATTTATTTATTGCGGTCTCTGGCTCGGGCGCTACAGATTCCGTAGTGCATGCCGCAAGGACCGTAAAGAAGATTGGGGCAAAGGTATTGGCAATTACCTCATACCCGGATTCGGAACTGGGAAGAATTGCGGACTATGTTGTTAAGATAAGGGGGAGGACAAAGATCGATATTGAAAAGGACCATCTAAAGCATCAGATTCAGGGAACTCATTCGTCTCTAACACCACTTGGAACATTGTTTGAGGATAGTGTAATGATTTTCTTTGATGGGATCGTTGCGAGATTGATGATGCATCTGAAGAAGGGGGAGATGGATATGAAGAAAAGGCATGCAACCCTCGAGTAAAATCAGGCATCCTTAATTCTCTTTAACTATCTTCAAGATTTCCTTGAAGTGTTCATCCCGAGAACTCTTTAGTAGTTCGTAGATGATGATCTCCGTTGTAGTTGGAATTGCACCAGCGATGGTCATCTTATCTATTGCAACTTTTTTATCGTTTTCATTTCTTGAACCAATGGCATCTAAAACTATGTGAACCTCATAACCCTCCTCTATTAGATCCAATGCGGTTTGCAATACACAGATATGTGCTTCTATTCCAATCAATACTATCTGGCTTGGATTTATTCTCTTTAATTCGTGAAGAAATTTGCTATCTCTCGCACAGCTGAAATATGTCTTTCTGATTACTGGAATATCATTACTCCATAGAATGTCTCTTATCTCCCCCAGAGTTTCTCCCAGTTTCTCTTGTTCTGTTATTAAGATATTCAATTTGAAGATTCTCCAAACCCTTAACAATTTCTTTATTCTTGGTAAAATTTCATTAATATTTGAGATGTGTGGGGATAATCTCTCTTGAATATCTATAGCTATCAATAGGGTATTTTCTCTATCTAGGAGCATTTTATCTTCATAAGAATCAAAAGTATAAAAAGTAAATGATTCAAATAGATGGTTCTATCGGCGAGGGAGGGGGTCAGATCCTGAGAACATCCATTGCAATGTCTGCAATAACTCAAACCCCGGTTAGAATTTTCAACATACGAGCCAAGAGAAGGAACCCCGGACTTAGAGCTCAACACCTGCACGCAATAAAATCTGTTAAGAATTTATGCAATGCGAGGGTGATAAATGCAAGAATTGGCTCGACGGAGATTGAATTTATACCGAACGAGATTTCTGGAGGTAGATTTAATATAGATGTTGGAACCGCTGGGTCGGTAACCTTAGTTCTCCAGGCACTAATGCTCCCGGCACTTGTTGCCAAGGATTCTACAATAATTAAGATCAGGGGAGGGACGGATGTCAAGTGGAGTCCGCCAATTGATTATCTGAGATTCGTCACACTACCCATATTGAGGAAATTTGGCTA
>QMZM01000053.1 GCA_003663175.1 Candidatus Altarchaeales archaeon
CCCGCAATCCTACCAAATACAAAAAGGATTATAATTCTAAATGACTTTGAATATGGAATCATCAGCAAGGATTCTGTCGTTATAAGGGATTTGACATCCCAAGAAATAATTGAAAAGGAAATTCAGAGGATAGAATTAAGTTTAGAAGAGGCTGAAAAGGGAGGTTATAGGCATTTTATGCTGAAGGAGATATTTGAAGAACCAGATGCTATAAGAAATGCATTAAGGAGTATCGACGATATAAAAAGAATTTCAGAGAAATTAAAGAGATATGAAAGAATTTATTTTGTTGCATGTGGAACCGCATCATATGCTGCATTATATGCAAAGTACCTCCTCGAGAGATTTGGAATACCATCCGAGGCAATAATTGGCTCAGAGTTTAGATATTCAACCGTGAATGTAATCAATGATAAATGTGCCGTAGTGCTTATATCACAATCTGGTGAAACTGCCGATACGATAGCATCTGCAAGGGAGGCAAAGAGAAGAAAGGCATATGTGGTTAGTGTTGTGAATGTTGTTGGCTCATCACTAACAAGGATATCAGATGATACTATTTATATATTCTCGGGACCAGAAATTGCAGTTGCATCAACTAAGGCTTATATCGGACAACTAACATCCTTAGCACTACTATGTTTAAACTTGGCATTCAATCTGAGGAAGATCGATGATGACTACATTAATGAGATGATTCATTCGATAGAGAAATTGCCAGAAAAGGTTGAGGATGTATTAAAGAAAAGAGAGGAAATTGAGAATCTTGCCAAGAAATTAAAGGATAGGAGGATATTCTTCTATATTGGGAGAAGATTTAATTATCCAACCGCATTAGAAGGAGCATTGAAGATAAAGGAGATCAGTTATGTACATGCTGAAGCATACCCTGCCGGTGAAATGAAACATGGTCCCCTGGCATTATTAGAAAAGGGAGTTACAGTCATAGCAATAAAGCCAAATGATGACATAATGGAAAAGATGGAAAGCAATATAGAAGAGGCAAGAGCGAGAAATGCCGATGTGATCGTTGTTAGCGAAGACGGTGATATAAGAGTTCCCGTTGTTGACCCCATATTATCACCCATACTCTACATAGTTCCATTACATCTGCTCGCCTATTACATATCAACAATCAAGGGCTTGGATCCAGATAAGCCCAGAAACCTTGCAAAGTCCGTTACCGTCGAATAAATTAGATAGAGATTAGGTCTTTACCGAAAGAAATCGAAAATATTTTATTTGGCACCATCTAATTATTAAAGAATAATTATTAACAAGTTTGACAAAAACGCAAAAAAACAAAAAACAAAATGCCATTCTGTGTGAATTGTGGTTCTCCAGTTGATATAGGTGACAAAATATGCAGAAAATGCGGCAATAATCCATGGAAGCTAAGTAAGGAAATTAAAAGGAGTGAGAGTGGAGTACTTATAGACGAGACCCCAGAACAACAAATGGTTGGGCAATTGACCTTTATGATAATCTCTCTAATTGTTCTAGTAACCGCAATCCTTCTTATCCTGAGTTTTTCTGTCTGGCAGGTCGGTGTCTTTAGCAGTGCTCCAGGTCGTATGTATGAGAGAGAGGTGGGTGGTCCATATGAAATTATTCTTGGAAAATCCTATCATGTTTATAGAACATTTGACTTTGGAGATTTCGGAATATTTGTAAATATAATCGGAATTCTGATGTTGATTTATGTATGGCTCAAGGTTCAAAGGGAGATAAAATCTGTTGGGATATTAGCAGTTATAATCTCCGCCTTCATATTTCTGATATTTTCTTTGTTTATATTCATATTTGGATTTGATGATCTACTTACCTATACTCATGGGAACACATTCGTAAAACCAACATTTATGCAACAATATGCATGGATCATAGAGGTCATAATCTTTGGTTTCTTGGGCTGCACTCTAACATTTTTGGCTGAGAGATTTAGAATTAAAAGAGGATTCAAGACCTCAATTTACCCGATAGTTATGGTTCCAATTTCCTATGTCTTGATTCTTGTGGTTATTCTCGTCTATATATTCGGCTTACATAATATGTTGTACTCCACGGATTATACAAATTATAGAGCAAATCTCGCGTGGATTATAGAGAGTATCGTATTTGGATTTTCTGCATTTATTCTACTTATGCATGCCGACAAGATTAGGATCAAGAATGGGGAGAAATCGGCAATTCCTACAGCACTATTGCCAACCGAAATCGTGTTTTTTATCGCACTCTTAATAGTTTATGTCAGAGGTGTGAACGACACATTCTTTATTCTGGATGAGATTAACCTAAGGTGGCTCCTCGAATCCACACTTCTTGGAATTCCCACGGTATTGATGATGAGACGGCTCGATGATATTAGGGAGAACGAGGGTAAGACCCCAATAACACCACATCTACTACTCTCGGCATCGTTACTATTGACAGTTGCGGCAATATTCACCTATATTCTTGGCGTCCATATCTGGATATATAAATTAATGCCCAGATTTGGAATTTCTTGGCTCATGGGGGTGTTCCTCCTTTCTCTCCCCTCTGTAGTTCTCATGCTCGTTGCCAAGAAGAATTCGGAAATTATTGGAATGCCGAGAATTAGAAGAATTATCCTCAATTCCATGAAAATTCCAATATTGATTCTATCGATTCCATTGCTCTTGAGTTATATACTTGGTGCTCACTCTGTATTCTTTTATTCATATGGCACCGACCTCAGGTGGACCATGGAAACACTTATGTTTGGATTTCCAACATCGGCACTTATACTCTTAGACGCCAAGATCTCAGAGAAAAGGAGATTTGTAGGTTATTTGTTAATATTTATGGCATTCATTCTATTACTCGCTGGGGCTCTTATTTATATTATTGGAATTCACACGCTACTCTATGAGAATTGGAAAAGTGACCTTATGTGGACAGTTGAAATTGCAATGTTTCTGCTACCATCTATAGTTTTCCTTTACTACTGCAATAAAAATTTGGGTTTGGGGAGAATAATTCCATATATTCTAATTCCGCTCTACTCGATAATGGCAATTTCAACCATTCTTACCTATATTATCGGCTCCCATTACTCATTATTTTATCCAAGGGGTGATATTGATCTGAGATGGATGCCCGAAACGATCCTCTTTCTAATTCCAACTATCATATGCCTCATAATTGCCGAAAAAATGAGAATCTCCAAGGATAGATCCATACTGCCATTTGCACTTACCCCCATCGTCTACATCTTGTTATTTTCTGGTATATTTGTCTATATCCTTGGCATTCATAAGAGTCTCAAGATTAGTGAGATGAATCTGCTATGGATTATAGAGGTCCTCATATTCATAACCCCCGCAATTCTATTTGCATTAATTGTTGATAGGATAAGAATTAAGAGGCACAAGAAATCAATTTTGATCATTCCATTCTATGTTATTGGTTTTGTTTTCGTAATTGCAACGCTATTGAGATTTATATTTGGACTGAATGACTTTCTCTACGGAGATCTGAAGAATCTCAACTGGTTTATCGAGAGCGTCCTTTATCTAATTCCCGGGGTATTGCTTCTCTATGTTGCCGAATCGGACATCATTGATGTAAAGAAGCCAACAAAATGGTTATCAGATTTGAAAAAGATAGAAAATTTGCAATAGTCTTGTGTTTTATTATCATAATTATATCCGAATGCATTAATGAAGAAACAAAACTCTGTGAGTCAAATGTACTGAATGAGTGTGAAAATAAGACTGTCGAGGTTGTTGGAATTATAACAAATACATCTGGTTTGGGATTCTTAGAGAGTTATCAACTATGCTATATTGAAAATTTTACGGTATATCGGTATATCAATTACAAAACAAATTTAAGGGTTAGAGAGAACTGCATAAGCCTTGTTAATGTTCCCTTCTCCGGGTTAGAACTTAATGAAAATAGAGGGAAGATTGAAGCATTGATCAAGAATCCTCATGGCAAGAAGGTTAGAGTGGTTGGAAATGTTTCCATATTCCGAGTCGACCCCGAAAATTGTGAACTTACTATGCTTGGTTGTCAGAGCTGGGTATATCTGAGCATAGAGAGAATTGAAGAAATTTCTGTGAGGGATTGTCATGAAAAGGATCTGGAGAAATGTGTGGGAAAGTTGGTGAATATCACGGGCATTATGAGAAAAACAAAGGGATGTATGGGTTTGCTATATGCAGAAAATACAACACTCTTGCTTCCAGATTTTGAAAGTAGATTCAGGATGTGTGAGAAGATAGAAATTTATGATAATAGGAGTGTCGTAGTAAGAGGATATATCCAAAATGGATTTTGCAGTCCATTTACTGAGTGCTGGGATGGTCTCATAATATCACCGGTTTTATCTATTGATGTGTTATAAATCTTCATTTTTTATAATTTTTACTTTGTTTATTTTTTGTTATTTTTACCCCTCTATCCTAATTTCATAAGTATTGGAAGAATTGATAAAATGAGAGAGTGTCCCAGATGTAAAAGCAAGAAGATCGTAAGTGATTATGTGCACGGTGAAACATACTGTGGTAAATGTGGATTTGTGATAGAGGAGAATCTATTTGACTTTGGACCAGAGTGGAGGGCATTTGATAGGGAAGATTTAGACAAGAGGGCAAGGACTGGGGGTTTGTTAAGATACGCAAAATTAACTAAGGGCTTGACAACAGAGATTGACAAATATGATAGAGATATAAAGGGTAAGGCTGTTCCAGTAGAGAGTAAGGCAAAACTCTATAGACTGAGAAAATGGCAGAAACGCTCAAGGATGGCGACCTCACTTCAGAGAAATTTATCAATTGCACTTCCGGAGTTGGATAGAATGTGCTCTTATCTAAAGATTCCAAATGATATGAAGGAGGAATGCGCAAGGCTTTATAGAAAGGCTGCGTCAGATGGTTTGGTTAAAGGGAGGTCAATAGAGAGTATGGTTGCGGGGGTTATATACATAGTCACGAGACAGAACAAATCTCCGGTAACCCTAGAGGAACTTGAAGAGGTTTCTGGAAAGACAAAAAAGGATATTGGAAAAAGCTATAAGAAGATTGCTCACGCATATGACATAAAGATTCCAACTGCCACCCCAATGGATTTCGTGCCGAGAATTGCAAACAGATTGGGAGCATCTGGAAGCACCATAGCGAAGGCAAATGAGATACTCAAAAAAGCAATCGAGGTTGGAATTATGGCCGGAAAGGTGCCATTGAGTGTTGCTGCAGCTGCTGTCTATCTCGCGGCCGAACTCACTGGCGATAAGAATGTCCCAAGAAAGATAGATGACATTCCCGGGGCATCTAAGAATATAATTCAAGATAGATATAATGATTTAAAGAAAAGGGTATTGGGGAAGTTAAAATGATGGCTGTAAGTAGAATCATGTCTAGGGACTTGATAAAAATTGACAAAGATAGAAATCTGGAGGATGCGATCAATTTAATGGAAAAAAACAATATATCAAGGCTACTTGTTACCGAAGATGATAAGATTATTGGTATAATAACCGAAGAGGATATTGCAAATAGACTTGCAACTGGAAGAGAGAGAAAATTAAAGACTGGGCATATACATGTTTCATCCGCAATGAGCAAGGAACTGATGGTTGTTGAAAGGAATGAAGACATCAGAGTTGCTGCTCGGATCATGCTCGAGAATGGTTTCTCTTCATTACCCGTGACTGGGGATAATGAGATAATTGGCTTGGTAACAAAGACAGATTTGATAAAAATTCTAAGGAATTCCGATGCCGAGGTCTTGAGATTCTACACAAGAAATCCCATCATTGTTAATCCAAATGACTCCTTGGTCTTTGCAAGAAAACTTATGTTAGAGAATAATATCCACAGATTGCTTGTGACTAACGAGGGTTTGCTCGTTGGTATACTAACGGAGAGGGATATCGCATCTGGTCTTCGGATATTCAGAAGGGCACTGGATAAGTATGAGCATCCGGATATTCATAAACTTAAAGTGCATAATGTTATGACCCCAGAACCAATAACAACAACACCAAGAAAACCTATCAGTGAAGTTGTGAATTTGATGCTGAACGAGGGAGTCTCAGGTATCCCAGTGATAGCAAGGGACTCTGGCATTATAACAAAGACCGACCTGATTAGAGGAATTGCCAATGGAGAATTGCCTTAGATCATCTCGGCAACCTCTCGTTCCAATAGAATCCTTGCGGTTTCCTCAGGTAATTCAACAACATCGTCCTCAGAAAATGGGCCATAGTGTTTCATATCCGAGCCTATTATTGCGGGCATCGATTTGAGAATTCTGAGTTTTATTTTCTTCTCTTTTTTACCATCAATCTCCCCATCAACTTTGCTCTCTTGATTCGTGGTGTCAATTCTCTTCTTCGCCAATTCATCAATTTTAATGAAATTCTCCCTGAATTCGAAAACAATTCTCCTTATCTCCTCATAAATCTTCATCTCTTCTTTCGTCAGATTTATGGGCATAGAGCTATCCCCAGGTCTGGCAGCAAGCCTAAGAATCTTTGCAATTCTAAGCGTTAGAATCTCATCACAGACCTTTCTTAAATTTTCTCTATACTCATCATCTATCTCGGACATGAGCCTTGATAATTCTGAATGGAAACCCTCGGGAATCTTCTGAAGAGTCGGGAACCTCTTTTCGGCGCGATATATATTCTGAATATCTCGATATGTCAGCATTTTATCAATTTTATAAATTAAATAGAGGTAATCTAAAATTATAACTGATGAAATTTCTAAAAGATAAAAAGCTGATATTTGGCGAATATGTCGTAGAGCCAGACATAAGGATGCTGAATGATATGAAGGATGTAATCTACGATAAGGAGTGGCTTAAAAAATCTAAGAATATGGAATTATACTACATGTACAGAGATTTGGCATTAAGTGATGAGGACAGGGAGATAATGAGGAGGGAAAAACTGAGATATGATATAACATTAATTCCGTCAATGAATCTCGGAATGGA
>QMZM01000054.1 GCA_003663175.1 Candidatus Altarchaeales archaeon
CCCTTTTCAATTACCCTTTCTCTGATATTGGAATTTTTATATAGGATGTAGGAATTCACCATCAATATCTTAATTTTAAATTTATCTCTCAATTCATCCATCGAGATAATTGGTTTATTTGGATTATAGACGGGCATTATTGCGGGGGTTTCAATCTTTTTCCCGTTTATTTCCAATTCACCAATTCTTGCCCCGATATCCTTGCTCTTGATCTGAAATCTGATCTCCTTGGAATTCATCTTGAGAATATATTAATATCCATTCCTTATTAGATTATGTAAATTAATGAGTGAAAATGGAACTAAGTGTTGGTGATGCAATGACACGGGGAGTTATCTATGTGAGACCCAATGAAAATATACAGAGGGTAGCAGAAATAATGAAGAAGAACGATATAGATTCCGTGATCGTTATAGATAATGGAGTTGGTGTTGGAATTGTTACAGATACAGATATAATATCGAAGATTGTTGCGGAGGGAAAGGACCCAAAAAGGGTAATCGTTTCCGAGATCATGACTTCTCCATTGATCACAATAGACCCAGATGCAGATATTGAGGAGGCGGCAAAGGTTATGCGAGACAGAGATATAAGGAGATTAGTCGTTACCAAAGATGGCAATATAGTCGGAATATTATCGGAATTTGACATAGTTAGGGTGGAACCCGCACTTCATTTACTTATAAGGGAGCACAGTCAGTGGGACATAGCGGACCTGTCTCCAGAGGTTGGAACGATCTCCGGAATCTGTGAGGTTTGTGATAACTATTCGGAATCGCTTAGACCAATTAACGGTAGATTGATATGTGAGGAATGTGCCAGTGAGGAATAATCTAATAATAAATTGATTTATGATGAATGATGATGAATGTCGCCGAGGTAATGACAAAGAACCCAGTATGTATAGATGCCAATGATGTTGTAACCAAGGCTAGATCAATAATGCGAGAATGCGGCTTCAGGGCATTACCGGTTCTTGAGGATGGCAAACTCGTCGGTATAATCTCTAGGGGGGATGTGCTTAGAGTAACATCAAGGAAAACAAACATTAAGGTCAAGGGGCTGATGAGTGAGAATGTTGTGACCGCATCACCAGACGATGATTTATTCTATGCTGCAAGAAAGATGATTTCCTCCGGGATTAGGCAATTAATAGTTGTCAAAAACGACAAACTTTTCGGAATTATAACCGCAAAGGACATACTAAGGAAATTTGTTGAAAATGATTACACTCCAGTTAAGAAAAAAGTTGGGGATGTGATGACAAGGGATGTTGTTTATTGTGAACAGGATGATGAAATTTCAAAAATATGGGACAAGATGTATAGTAGTGGATACAGCGGTCTACCTGTTGTGAAGGATGGGAAGGTTATTGGCATGATAACGAGGATGGATATAATTCGGGACTCATCTGTAATGTTGTCAAAGGAGTCGGGTAAGATAAGAAATGTTCATGTAAGAAAGGTAAAGAAGACGCCAGCAATCACAACAACTCCAACTGAAAATATAAAGAATGTTGCGGAGATAATGATAGAGAGGAGCATCTCGAGACTACCCGTGGTTAATAGCTCAGATAGATTGCTCGGGATAGTTGATATCGAGGACATACTCAGAGCCTATGTGTCTTGAGTTATGCGTCCCGACATTTCTCTACAAAATTTAATCTTATAATTTTTAATTATTATCATGGAATTTGAATTAGATTGTGTTTTTTTGCTCAGTTCAGATGCAAGGGGGATTAATTTTGATAGGATCCTTGGAAATTTGGGAGATATTCTGAGTAGGGGTGCTCCAGACGGCAAAGGTGCCAAGATCGATGAATTTCATGTAGATGGAAACAGACTTAAGATAAAGATAAAATCTACTAGGTATGTGAGACCTCACGAGGCAGTATTTAGACTTAGAAAATTTCTATCGAGAGAATTGGGAAAACATAGAATAGGAATAAGAAGGATATTTGCCCCAAGTTATGAGATCAAATTTATTCTTGAAAAAGAGCCCAAGAAGTCTATTAGTGTGCCTTTTGCTCATTTGAAATTTGATAATAAAGAGTGTCATATTTACTTGGAGAACCTTGATGAGGAATTCCTCAGAAGGAATTATGTCGATAGAATTATAAAATTGATAAATGAGAAGATTGAGAGACAATACTATGAGGGGAAGGAAGAATACTGGGAGTTGATATGGCAATCAAAGCCAAGAAGACACTTCTTTGATAAGGATCCAACTCGGGAGATGGTCAGGAGAAATTGGATTATGCACCGTGGTAGGGGACAGTGGATTTTTGGTCCAATCCCAACCAAGATAATGAGGACCATGGAAGAGATCGTTATCGATGAATTAATAAAGCCATTGAATTTTAATGAGGTAATTATTCCAAAGGCAGTCACTTGGGATGTCTGGAAGAGATCGGGACATGCAAAGAATCTATATGGTGAGATCTATTATCTCTGCCCACCAATGAAGAGAGACCCGGAATTCTGGGAGGATGTCATCGATATGTACAGAATCACTGGAAAAGTACCAACAGATATGATAAAGGAACGCATAAGAGAGCCAATTGGTGGCATGACATATGCCCAATGCCCACCCCTCTGGCCATACTTTCAGGGGAGAACAATTGCAGATGAGAGTTTGCCGATAAGGGTATTTGACCGTTCTGGGACATCGATGAGATACGAATCAGGCGGTATCCATGGGATTGAAAGGGTTGACGAATTTCATAGAATTGAGATGGTATGGATCGGCTACCCTGAGCAGGTTAGGAAAACACATGGGGAGATTATAGAGAGATATAGAATAATATTCAATAAGATCCTTGAATTGGAATGGAGAATGGCTCGTGTCACACCATGGTTTATGGCTCAGGAAGGTATAATTAATGTGGAGGATAAGGAAAAGGTCATTGGAACGATAGATTTTGAGGCCTATTTACCCTATAGGGGCTCAAGAGAAGAATCCGAATGGCTCGAGTTTCAGAACGCATCAAACAATGGAGATAAATATACGAGAGGCTTTAATGTAAAGTCTCAGACGGGAGAACAATTACACTCTGGTTGTACCGGCGTCGGCTTAGAGAGATGGCTTGCAGTATTTTTAGCGCAGAAGGGCTTCGATATGGATAATTGGCCAAAGGAATTCCTAAGGAGGCTCGGAAATTTACCGGAGGGGATAAGATTCCTATAGGAAAAAATGAGGTATGATATAAAGGTTATCGTATCCTTAGCTTTGATTTTTGCGGTTTTGTATCTTTTATTTTCATTCGGTCAGGGCATATTTCTGCCACAAGAGAAAACCCCAACCACCACAACATCAACAACCTCGACATCAACATCCACAACATCAACAACCTCGACATCAACCTCAATCTCTACATCAACCTCTTCCACTACTACAACTACCACAACCACCAGTACTACAACAACCTCAACAGTTCCAGAGTTTATTTTAAATAGAGACACCCCCATCATCTACCGTGGATATGAGATACATCTGAGAGATATCATCCTCACCGACACCGGTGAGAAGTATCTACTTGAGATAAAAACACCAGATAATGCAACCGATAATATAGAAATTTATGATAAATTTGTGATAGATGCCCTTGAGTTCGGTGTTTTGGAGAGGCTCTCAGGTTTTGATGTGAAATTCTATATAAAGGACTACGCATCAGTCTTAGATAAAAAACCGCAGTATTCTAAGGCATTATCTGTTGGTGGCAAGAATTTCAATTCATTTGAGAGGGAATTTATGGATTACAAATTCAAGTATCACAACAGAAGATTAGAGATCGAAAAGCCAAATGGAAGGAGATTATCTGCAGAGATTCCCGAGAATGGTTCGATTTTTATAGATAATTTTGAAATTGGTTACCTACAGCCGATCTCTCCGGGTGGATATACCATAATCTTTATAAAATCTGCCTACACACCAGAGTTTTCTGAGCAGTTGTATAATAGAACATTCTATAATCTTCAGAAGACATTTGGCGTCAATTTATTGAGCGAGAGATTCCTCAAAAATCCAGCCCATAATATGCAAGAGAAGAGTGGGAATTTTGTATATTCTGTCGATCTGGACTACATTCCTATGGAAGACATCTATGGTGGTGATGGGTTAATTGACACTAAGTGGCGTGGAAGAATTCTATTTGGAGGGGAGGAATTCTATGTTATGGATATTGATCCGGAAGGGGAAGAAATCTATTTATCGAAGGGAAAATTTGCTGAGATAAGCAATCGAGAATATCTCGAATATCTCGGATATGGAATTAGAATTAATGGATTGGAATATGATGAAATTGAAGGAAATGGAAGAATCTCAATAATTGTTAGGTGTCCAAATAACTACGAATCTATAATCTCAATTACTCCAGATGAAATTGCGGTAATAGATGAATTTATGATAGATATACTTAGTGTTATAAACACGGGCAGGACAATAAGAGCCAACATCACAATTCATCCATTCTTCCCGCTTGTTATATTGCAGAACAATAAAACATTTCCATACAGAAGTAATTGGATAACAAAATTTGGCATAGTAAATGTTACCGAATCAATAAATATAACAGAATATGAGAATGCAACAAGGGGGAGGCTATTGAAGAATATCACGATCTTCAACATCAAATAAATTCAATAAAATAGAAACCTCGTCCGGATTTATTACGGGTTTATCAAAGTAATCATCTACCAAACGAGGACATGCGGTATTTATCCATGCATCTACATTAAAACCGAGAAGTTTATCTGGAGTTATCTCATCCCCAGAGAATATAAATGCCTTTTTCCCCCTCTCCTCGAGTTTCTTCTTAATTTCTAATGCCAAGTTGATATCAAATTGTCCACTCTTTGTAGAAACAATAATCCCAAAAATTTTCCCAGTTAGGGATTTGGCTATAGAGCTCTTTCTCCTCTTCAAGTATCTCTCTTTCTCCCCTTCAGAGATTCTTCCAAATGAATTTGATAGAGGATTTGCAAAGAATACCGGCTTTTCCGTCTTGATCGAAAGACCCAATGGATGAAATTTTCCAGAGCCGATATAGAGGAATGAGTCAACATTTTTGCTTTTCTTAATTAAATTCTCAACATTACATCCGAGAATTCTGCCACAGAAGATTGGATCCATTCCATTTTCTTTGAGGAATTTCATTATCTCCTCTAATCTATTGATATGTTGGGTTGTCGTTACAATTCCTATTCTCCTGTAGTTATCCATAATCTTCAACACTCCTTTCAGAGATGGAATTGGGTCCGCCTTGGAGTAGCATGGAATGAAGACGATTTTCATCTTTTTGCTAATTTAAATTTCTCATTTCCAAAACAGACAATATAGATTACAACATAGATTTTGAGAGTTATCCCCCCAATTTCTCAGCCAACTTTAGAATCGCCTCGCGAGCCTCTGAAGTGTTTTATCTATCGGAAATCTTCTTATCTCTGCCCCGATAAACTCTCTCGGGTCTTTTTCTTCACCTTCTGCTACAATTCTGACATCATACGGCTCTATATTTTCGACATAACCCTTAATGTTTAATTTCCTTGCAATCCTCCGGACTTCATCTCTATAACCAACTCTCTGAACCTCACCCTTGGCAATTGCAATTATCCTCTTCATTGTTAGATATTTTTACCCTTTCTGCTTAAATATCATTTCCTCATCGCGTCCTTGGGACAAAAATAGTCAATTCAGAGTATTCCCTTGGGCTCTCTTCCCCCCAAGTTTTATCCATGATCCAACGAAATGGCTCAAAGATATACCGCTCGATATCTGAGAGTGTTTTGTGTGAGTACATGAATTATGTCCCAAACCCATTTGGGGAAAAGTATTTATTCTTTAAAAATAAAAATTAAAAATATGACTATAGGAGATGAGACATTCCAGAAGATTTTAGTTTCACAGATAAAAGAGATGAATGGTGCACTTGCGAGACAAAAAACTCTTTACGAATTACTCGGGGAGGAGAGACCACATTCAATAACAAATAGTGGACATATATACATATTCGATAAGAATGTTCTTATGAAGGTAGCATCCCTGATTCCAAGATTTAGGTATGATGAACTAAAATTACCGATCTATCTTTATGTTGACCTAAATGTTCCCGACCAATACTATATAAATAACGAATTACAGGCAGAGGTTTTCAAGAAATTGGGAAATTTGGGTGATGGTTATCAGTTCAGGGATGGCAAACTCTGGATTCCGAGGAGCATTGGTAGACAAATTCATAGGCAATACCCAACAATTTTGCAATATTTCTGGTTACCTTAATGGGACATAGTTTCTATGATATTTGTTCTTGTTATTATGCCAATTGGTCTGCCCTTATCTGTTACTATGAGCCTACCCACATCATACTCTTCCATCTTTTTTATACATTCAAGCAGTGTTGCATCCTTATCAATCGTCAGAACATCCTTTATCGCAATGTCTATTGCCCTTGC
The DNA here is from genome assembly GCA_003663175.1 of Candidatus Altarchaeales archaeon. GTDB lineage: Archaea > Altiarchaeota > Altiarchaeia > IMC4 > QMZM01 > QMZM01. The sequence goes on from QMZM01000054.1 coordinate 6,450, forward strand.
ATTTAACCTATCCTTTGCAACGGCCCTAACTATCTCAGCAAGTGTAACTATGCCAAGTAATTTATCATCCTCTATAATCGGAGCTGCATTTATTCTGTTGCTCATCAAGACCCTGGCACACTCCTTTAGACTCATACCAGTCTCTACAACTATTAGATCCTTTGTCGCGATGTCTTCTACTCTCCCTTTTGGTATGCTTGTGATACTATACGCGTCGATTAGAATTTCCTTCTTTATGTCATCTCTTCCTATGACCTTCCCCTTTATTATAACATGATTTATTGGTGTTGGACCGACCCTTATCATATCGCCGTCGTTAATCTTTCTCGTGTCGCCCTTAATACTAATTACCGCTCTACACTCGGTGGGGTC
>QMZM01000055.1 GCA_003663175.1 Candidatus Altarchaeales archaeon
AAACATGGTCAACATCTATCGCAATACCCCTCCTAACCAACTTTAGTGTATAGATGTTCTCTCTCGAGAATACTGAGAATACGAGATATGAGGAGACACACGCAACCATCATCGCTGGAATTAAGAAATAATTGCCAGCCATCTCCGGGATCATTATTATGCATGTTAATGGAGCACCCGCGGCACCGGCAAATAGTGCACCCATTCCAACCAATGCATATGCCATTGGAAATTTCACGATCTCTGGAAAGATTTGATTTAGAATTAGTCCAAATGCCCCACCAAACATTGCCCCAATGAACAACGAGGGTGCAAATATCCCGCCACTTCCTCCAGAGCCAATAGTAAATGATGTGGATAATATCTTTAATATTCCCAGGAGTATCAAAAGCGATAATGAAATCCTACCAGCTAATGCTACATCTACACTCTCGTAACCGGCACCGAGGATTCCATAATCTATAAAAAATAAACCCAAAACTCCCGTGAGGAGTCCGCCAATGGCGGGTTTAAAGTAGAAATTTATTCTTAGACTATCAAAAAAGTCCTCAATAAGATAGAGTATCCTAACCCAAAGGATCGCAATTAAACCAAAAATTAAACCCATGGTCAAATAGAATAGTAATTCTATTGGATGCCCGGGAGGAGAAAATGGATGATACATACTCAGCTCGGGAGTGAGTTTGAATGCTGGTGATGGTCCGAGCCATATTTCTGCAAGTGTTGTCCCAACAACAGATGACAAAATTATTGAGGTTGCAGAGATGGTCTCGATCTCAGTCAAAAGAACTTCCATCGCGAATATTGCTCCTCCGAGAGGTGCATTAAATGTTGCTCCTATACCGGCCGCAACTCCACACACAGTCAATAACTTGATCCTTCTTTCGGGAAGATTTAGTTTCTGACCTATCAATGAGCCAAGAGATGCCGATATCTGTCCAATTGGTCCCTCACTGCCAGCGCTACCTCCCGAGCCTATTGTTATTGAAGATGCCAATGCCTTGACAAATCCAACTCTTCCTCTGATCCTGCCACCATGTAAATGGATCGATTCCATGATCTCGGGAATGCCGTGACCCTTTGCTTCGATTGCAATTTTTGCTATAATCGGAGCAACAATTAAACCACCGATTGCCGGAAGGAGGATTATAGATAAATTATGACCAAGAAGATCGAATGAAATTAGGGATAGAAGATAATCGAAGAATATATCATGGAAGAATTCTATAAGAATCCTGAATAATATTGCTGCCAAGCCACCAATTATTCCAACCATTATGGCAAGGGTAATTCGAGTGATGGCCCTCCTCGGCTGAATGGGAAATTGTACCATTTTAAAACCTTCTACCTCTATAGATAATAGAACTTACTAATACAAGTATTGGGAATATCTCCAACCTTCCTACGAGCATTAGAAATATGAGTGTTATCTTTCCTACAGGACCTATTGCAAACCATTGTTCAGATGGAACCGGATTCAGACCAACATTACCCATTGCAGACAGGCTGAGGAACATGGATTGAGTTCCATTAAAGCCAATATCCATAAGTATTAATGCCCCGATTACGGAGATTAGGATATAAACCATTGAGAGGGCGGAGGCATATATTATATCTTCCCCCTCCACCTGCTTTTCACCGATCTTTATCCTCAGGACGGCACTTCTAGGCAAGGATAATCTCTTGATGCAGTGAGATATAACATTAACCATTAAAACAAATCTCAATACCTTTATGCCTCCGGCAGTTGAGCCATAGAATCCGCCAATATACATCAAGAGCATGAGAATTGACTTGCTCGAATCTGGCCAATTATCTATGTCCTCTATCGAAAGACCCGTGCATGTTGCAGCAGAAATTGAATGGAACATGGATTTTCTTAGGCTATTAATGAAATTCTTCTCGTTTCCATTCACAAATAATATGATTGAGATCATTAGAATGGATAATATTAAAATTGAGAAGAAGTATTTTGCCTCAACATTCCTTATAAATTCTTTATAATTCCCTTCTAGAAGTCTGAAATGAATTAGAAAGCTTATCGAGCCAATTAGCATGAACACCATGAGGATTATGTGTATTAGTAATGAATTCGGATACTCATTAAAGTGTCCCGCACTGTCGGAGTATGTTGAAAAGCCACCCGTCGCAATTGCAGTAAATGTGTGATTTATTGAGTCAAAGAGCTCGACACCGCAAATCGAGAGTAGAACAATACACGCAATTGTATAAACGATATAAATCTTCCAGGTCTCCATTATCGTGCTTTTCAACCTCGGCTTTATTCTCTGTTCACCTTTCTCAAATGCATAATAATCCATTGCTATGGTTCCTCTCCTCATAAAAACAAACAATGCCAATACAACAATTCCGATTCCCCCAACCCACTGGGTGAAACTTCTATAGAAAAGAATGTCCCGTTCATAATTCTGAGCGAGGAATTCCGGATTTCTAATCATTGTAAGTCCAGTTGTTGTCCATCCAGAGACGCTTTCAAATACGGCATCCAATGGACTTAAGGTGCGGGTGAGGATGAACGGCAAAGATCCAACTAATGTGATAATTATCCATGCTAATGAAACAGTTATCATAATATGTCTCGTTCTTGCCTCTCTATCACTCTTAATCCTCTTTAATACGAAGTGGAATAAATACAGAATTATCGTGGGGATTATGAATGCGGACATTCTCGCAGTCAATGATATTAATGAATATCCATAGTCCCCGGCGTAGTAGAGAGTGAATATAATTGGAACGAGAAATACAAACGAGGCAGCTCTACAAATCTCACTCAAGTCACGCAACGCTATCTTAAAATCCTCGATCTTTGCCGAAATCATTTTATAATGATTTAAACTTATGATTATTATGATTAATCATTAAAAATTTATATCAGAAGGATGCCAACAGTAGAATTCAGCTTTGATGAGTTTATTGAATTAATTGGAATGAAGCTTGAACCGGGAGAACTACAAGAGAATATATCGATGCTTGGTGTTGATCTCGAAACTATAGATTCTGAAAGGATTGTAATGGAAATCTTTCCAAATAGACCAGACCTCTTGAGTGTGGAGGGATTTGCGAGGGCTATGAGGGGTTTGTTGGGGATAAAGAAGGGGATTGTGGAGAGAAGAGTAATAAATTCGGATATAAAATTATTTATAGACCCGACTGTAAATGAAGTAAGACCATTTATTTCCGCTGCAGTGATAAGGAATGTATCTCTTGATGAATCTACTCTAAAATCGCTAATGAATCTTCAGGAGAAACTTCACATCACTCATGGAAGAAACAGAAAGAGGGTTGCTATTGGTGTGCATGATTTAGAGAATATTGATGCACCATTTACCTATAAGGCAGTAAAGCCAGATGAAATAGAATTCGTTCCACTGGATATGGATAAAAAAATGAATTTAATGGAAATTCTGGAGAAACATCCAAAGGGAATTCAATATAAATGGATTCTTAAGGATTATGAGATGTATCCGATAATATTAGATAGAAACAATGAAGTCTTGTCATTCCCACCAATAATAAATGCGGAATTGACGAGGGTAACTGAAAGGACAAGGGATTTGTTCATAGAGGTCACGGGGACGAGCGAAATTGCGGTTAACCAGGCATTAAACATTATTGTGACATCAATTACCGAGAGGAATGGCGAGATATACTCCGTTAATCTGATGAATTTATCCTAATCCCGTAGATTATTTGGTTGTAGATTGGAAGTAGGTAGAATATGGATGTATAACCAAATATGAGCCCCGTTATGAATCTAAGCATATTGTTGCTCTCATAATCTGTAATTAGTTGAATTCCTCCATCCAATGCCATTGGGATAAGAGAAATTATTAAGAACCAGGGATTTGGAATCTCCTCGCAATCGATACCCCTAAATAAAGGGAATAATATCGCTGCAATTACAAAACCAGAATACATCCCGGTGCATCTAGCACAGACCGCAAGCTTATGTCCAAATACAAAAAACGATCTCTCCGGCATCTGATGACAAACTAATGAAAACGCAGAATATATTATAAATGAATAAACGCTCTGACCAGAAGCACTGAGATATGGAGCGATAATTATTAATGAAAGGATTAATAGGAATGGTAACATAAATCCAAGATAAATCACAAATTTCTTAAAAATTGAAGCCATAAAAAAATAAAAAAATTATAAAAAGAAAAATAAGGGAATTATCTACTCCTTTAGCACCGCTGCACCCATAACACCACCGATTGCTCCAAGGACTATGCCAAGAATTAGATTTATTACAAATATTATTATAATAAAGATCATACTAAGTATTTCACCAACACTTTTACAAATATTCATGACACATAAGTCATTTAAAATAACGATGAGGCTAAGTACTGCGCCAACAAGAAATCCCACATTTCCGTAACCGCCATGCATCATAGATGCGTCCGCATCAAGTGAAAATAATATTGAAGTGATTGATGTTACTATGACCGCATATACTATGCCACTAAGAAGTCCAACAATTGCGCCATCCTTCATCTCTATCCCACAGCTCTTATCCCTTAACATATATACCGCAACGAATCCTCCCGCAATGATCCAGAGAAAACAACACAGATTTAAAAGACCCAGAATTGGCAAAATTGAGCCAAGAAAATTAATAATCAAGGTTATGAATGCTGCAAGAAATCCGCCGGCAATTGAAGACACGGCAATATCTTTAATCCCATACATAACATCACCATTATAAATTAAAAATAAATTAATAATGAATTTTATTTAATTAATTTAATGTAATGAAAATCCAGCGAATTGATACAAGGGCTTTTCTGGTTGATGAGAATCTCGAAAAAAAGGGAAAAAGCAAATTTGGTGGGGGCATATTAAGGAAATTCCTAAATTTTCTTTCTGGTGAAGAACTCGTGGAGATAAAAAAATCGTATAGACCATTGGCAAGATTTAAGGCGGAGAGGATAGAAAAGGTTCAGAAAGGGGTTGCGGGCACGGAGATAACATATGAAAAGAGAGAGAACTACTTCTATGTGGATATGAGTAACGCTGACCTCTACTATATATCAAAAAATAGAATAATTCGTTTTGAAATATTGAGAAGATTGATAGACCTGCCAAGAACAACCGCAAAGACATTGGGGAGGTTGATGAGAACCGCATTTATCTACAGAGAGGAATTGGATGAGAATGATGTATTTAATTTGATGAATCTGGGATTTATAAGCATATACCAGTCCACATGTCTGACGGTCTTTGCAAGACTCTGGGATGAATTAAATCCAGAACAAGAGAGACCCACCCTCATAAAAGATAGAGTAAAATCGATAGTGAAGATACCAAGATTTAATGATGATGGCTATGATTTGTCTCTCTTTCTTGAGGTTGGCGACATCATATGTGAGGACTATCAGAAGGATACAATAAAGTATCCCATTGAGAGAATCTCCGAATTATTGAGCGACATATTTGATGCGAAAATTTTTATAGAGAGTATAACATTTATGCCCTATCTTAGAGGATTCTACAGAAAAAGGCATAAGAAGAAATCTAAGGCAAAAGATATGTATTTTCCAGTGTGCTTCACATCCAAATTTCATATAAGGAAGCCCAGGATAAAGAAGGGTGAAAAATTAAAGCCAATAGCACTTTGCACAGAAATTGGAGTGGAAGGTTCTGTTCCAATAGAGGAGTCAACAATAAATTTCTCAGATGTTGCAGATTTGGAGAATGTTAAAAAGGAGATAATGGAATCCATTGTTTATCCATTACTTAATCCGGAACTCGCAAAGGAATTTGGAAAGAAGGGGGGTGGTGCAATCCTACTCTATGGCCCTCCCGGATGTGGAAAGACATACATTGCAAAGGCAACAATTGGTGAGTGTGGCTTACCATTCTTTAATGTAAATATAAGTGATCTGATAAGCAAAGGTGTAAAGGCAGAAGCAGAGAGCCTACATAAGGTATTTGAAGAGGCGGCAAGGAATTCGCCATCTATAATATTCTTTGATGAGATAGACGCAATTGGAGGTAGAAGAACAGAGGCAATGGAGTACGAGGAGAAAATGGAGATCGACCAATTCTTGATGGAGATGGACGGTGTAGAGTCTCTAAGCAAGGATATTCTTATTATTGCGGCAACGAACATGCCATGGAACATAGATCCGGCATTGAGGAGGTCTGTGAGATTCACAAAACAGATCTTCATCCCACCCCCGGATAAAGATGCCAGGGAGGAGATATTCAGGGTTCATACTCGCGATAAGCCTATCTCGAGAAATGTGGATTTTAAAAAATTGGCAGAACTAACGGAGGGGTATGCGGCATCAGATATAAAGGCGATCTGTGACAGAGCTGCGGAAATCCCGTGGGAAGAGACATTAAAGGGAGGGGAGGAGAGAGAGATAGAAATGGATGACTTTCTCCAGGCAATAAAGGAGCAGAAGTCATCCCTCATCCCATGGTTTAAAGAGGCGTATAAGGCATTGAAGGAGAGTGGTGAGATGAGTCTCTTTGAAGATTTTGCTCACTACATTCTTAAATATGGTGGTGAAATAGAGGAGGTAAAGAAACCGGATATAAGCTTTAAGGATGTTGGTAATTTGGAGGAGGTTAAGGATATAATCAGGAGGGAACTTATATATCCAATAAAGAATCCGGAAATTGCAGAAAAATTCAAGAAGGAAATTGGTGGTGCAATATTGCTTTATGGCCCTCCCGGGTGTGGAAAGACATACATTGCAAAGGCAACTGCCGGTGAGTGTGATGTTCCATTTTTCAATATAAATATCACAGATATTCTATCTGAAAGGGAAGG
>QMZM01000056.1 GCA_003663175.1 Candidatus Altarchaeales archaeon
GATAGTTCAGGGTTATTGATATTATAGTTCCACATGTATTCTGAATTGCTGAAATTGAAATTAGTGTAAGTATTATCGCTATAACTGCCTTTTTATTCATCTTGTTTACTTGTGATGATATATCGGTGAGAGTAAGTGTGAAGATGGAAAGTCAATCTAATTAAAATAACGATCTAACTTAAAATAACGATCTAACTTAAAATAACGATCTAACTATACTTATCAACTACCTTGGATCTTAATAGAATTTTTGCTTATTTCTCCTCATATATCTCTAAACTCCTGAGACTACTCTCCGGTATCGAATGATCAAACTTCACGACCTCGTGAATTGGATATGTTTTTACATTATCTAAATTTAATTTGGTCAGGAATTCCTCGAGACCATGATAACCCCTTGCTGTGACGATCTTTGCGATTATCTTACCGTCAAATGTTCTGAAGACATGTCTTGCCTCTTCAAACTCCGCAATTCTCCTCGCGATCTCTTTTGACTGAGAGGGTGGCGCATCGATAAATATATAACCGATCTGCAAGCCAAGGTCATGTGGATGCAGAATTGCGGAGAACCTCTTTATTATCCCTCTCCTGAGCAAACGCTCAGCCCTTGTAAAAACAGTTGTATGAGGGATATTCAACTTCCTCCCCAATTCCCGAAAACTCAATCTTGCGTCGTTTTGTAGGTGTTTTAATATATTCAAATCGAGATTGTCTATTTTCATCTTTATAAATTTATTTGTTTTGTATTATAAAAATATGATGGAAATTGACAAATCCTTCATTATTCCGGTCATAGATATAAAGGATGGAATTGTGGTTGGTACTGTAGCTGGGGATAGAGAGAGCTATGGTGAATTAAAGAGTGTTATCTGCAATTCATGCGACCCATTTGAAGTTGCAAGATGCTATGAGAGACTTGGGTTTAGAGACATTTATATTGCAGATCTGGATGGAATACTAAACTCCGAGCCGGATATAGACCTAATAAAGAGAATCTATAGGGAGATAGAGTTGAATATCTACTATGATATCGGCATGTGGACATTAGAAGATATAAGGAATTTGGAGGGTGTTATCCCGGTAGTTGCAACTGAAACGATGTCTTCTCTGAATTTATTAATGCTTGAGAAGGATATTGTTGTGAGTATCGACACGAGGAACGGGAAATTACTCTGTGAGATTCCAATAGATTTATCTGAGTTACTCGGGATTATAAGGAATAGTTCGAGAATAAGGGAGGTAATTCTTTTAGATTTAGATAGAATTGGAATGCTGAAGGGTCCAAATCTTGGTCTCTGTATTTATGTTGTGAGGGAGTTGAAGGAAAAGAAGGTAATCTATGGCGGCGGAATTAATAGTTTAGATAATCTTTATACATTATACAGATTGGGGATCTCGCGGGCTCTTGTCGGCTCCGCACTTCATAGCGGAAGGATAAGAATTGATGAATTATGAGAGATGGAAAGGAATAAAATCATCGATGAATTAAAAAAATTGAGGGAGAGGGATCCATTATTTGAGAATGGGAGGATATTATCATCTGTATCAACGAAACCACCAAGAATTGCGTTGGAGGCATTTAATATCTTTCACGACACAAATGCCTTGGATAGATTTCTATTCGATAGTATCAATAAACTTGAGAGAGAGATCATTGAGTGGTTTGGAATTCTTTTAAGGAATAGGGAAGTTTCTGGGTATATAACAACTGGTGGAACAGAGTCAAATATTGTTGCGTTGTGGTCTGCAAAGAAAATCTACGAGGGGAGAAGGGAGATAATTGTTCCCGAGTCCGCACATTATTCGATCGAAAGGGCTGCCGATTTATTAGAGTTAGAAATTTCATGGATTTCATTGGATGATGAATTCAGAGCTAGGGTTAATGAAATTAGGAAAAAAATTGATAAGGATACATTGGCCGTTATTGCAACGGCAGGAACCTCTGCCCTTGGGGTTATCGATCCAATTGATGAAATTAATAAACTATGCAAGGATGTTTATTTTCATGTCGATGCTGCGTTCGGTGGCTTTGTAATCCCATTTATAGAGACTAAAGAGAGAATAGATTTCTCACTTGAGAATTTGGATTCAATAACTATTGACCCACATAAGATGGGTCTCTCCATAATTCCATCTGGATGCATTCTCTTCAGAAATAATTCATATCTTGAAAGATTAGAGATTTCTCCGAGTTATCTTGGCTTTAAGACATGGACTCTCAGTGGTAGCAGAACTGGGGGAACGATTGCAGCGACATGGGCAAATATCAAATATCTTGGAATCGATGGTTACAAGAGAATTGTAAATGAATGCATTGAGAATACAAAATTTCTGTGTAAAAAATTAAGAGAGATTGAGGGTCTGGAGATTGTTGTTGAGCCAACGATAAATATCGTCGCCATAAGAACGAGAGATACGGAGAGATTATTTTTGGAGTTAAGGAGGAGGGGCTGGAAAATACTAATGGACTCAAAGACGAAAAGCATAAAGATAGTTGTGATGCCCCATGTCACAAAAAATGTAATAGAGAAATTTGTTAATGAATTAAAGGAGATTATGAGAGATTATGAATGAGATTGCTTGAATGTTAATAATTTTATTCTAAATTCAACATCTGCCAATTGTTTTTTATACTTATCGGACAATTTGAGATAGATTTCCTCATCCATCTTACCACTCTCAAATCTCTCTCGTGCGATAGCCATCTTCTCCTTGATCTCATCTCTCTGAAGTATCAATTTCTCCAATTCATCCTTATAGTTTGTAATTGATTTTGCATAGGTTAGTTCCTCGCTGACTCTTTCCGGGACTTCTATTTTTTTCTTTTCTTCAACCTCAATATCCTCGTTCTCGCTCTTCTTGAATTTTCTATTTAATTCCTTAACTGCCAAATATAGGTCATAATATACATCCTTCTCGCCACTCTCCTCTATCAATTTCTCCGCCTTTATGGCCCAGGGAATTAAGGTTGATTTTTGTTCATTTATTGCTCTGAGAAAATCATCCATCGTTATTTTTCTCTCAATCCCCTTGGTTATGGCCTCCTTCCACGGCGCCCTTGATGCATTTCTACATATCTCCGCAATATCTGCTGCCGAGTAACCCTCCGTTAGTTCTGCCAATTTTTTGAAGTCAATATCCTCCGCTATCGGCTTTCCACGAGTACAAATCCTGAAGATTTCCTCTCTGGCATTTTTATCTGGAGGCGGAACAAATATTTGTTTACTAAACCTTCCGGATCTTCTGAGTGCGGGGTCTAAGTCCCATGGGGTATCTGTTGCCGCTATGACCAAAACACCCTCACTCAAGCCCTCAACTCCACTCATATCCATCAAAAATTGATTTAATACCCTTCTCTTTGTGCCTTCGAGTTCACCCTTTCTTGTGCAGAGGGCATCTATCTCATCAAAGAATATCACGGCTGGAGCATTTTTGAAGGCTCTTTCAAAGATTTTATGCATCTTTTCCGCTTCATCCCCTTTTCCAGATAGAATATCACTTATATTCACATTAAAGAATGAAACACCACACTCAGTGACTGTAGCCCTCGCTAAATGCGTTTTTCCACATCCCGGGGGACCATACAATAATATTCCCCCGCCAACCTTCCAACCAAATTTCTTAGAAATTTCTGGATTTAGGAATGGATAAACTATAGACTCCATTATCTCCTTCTTTGCATCTTTCAGACCACCAATATCATTAAATGTTATCGTTGTTTTTTCGATGGGAATAGATTCCTCGGCATCAATTTCTATACTCAAAGAAATTGGTTTTAATGTTTCTTCTGTTGCATAATTTCTCTTAATATCGGAACTATTCTTAAAACAGATTGGATAGTAGAGCAACATTTCACTCGTCTTTCTAGATGATTCTATCAGGATACATGGTAGATAGCATATCTCTTCAAGAACAATATCGCAGAGGAATAAATTTCTTAGTATATTTGCAATTCTCTCTATCGAGTGTTCAATCTTCCTCTTTTTATATGATGTATCAATTGTATTGATGGTATCTAAGGATGAAAGGTCGTAACATTTGTTATTAAATTTTGGGATTTTATAGGATGGTCTCACATAGTACCCCCCCACTTCCTTCATCTCAAATGCTACTCTAAATATATTGAAAATCTTATTTGTCTTTGGTTCATATATCTCTATAAGCCCAGCCCTCCTTAGTTGTAGTATTTCATTTTCATTAAATTCCTCTATTCTACTGCTTCCACTCTCTACGAGATGACCAATAATTTTTATAAGATTATCTGAAATTCCCATCAGGGAATTTATTATGTTCAATTTATCTAATCTTGGTAAATTGGAGAAGATTCCCTTTCGATTTTTTAGTATGTAGAGAGAACAATCTGCTAAGTCAACATAAATAGTATTCTCACTCTTCCTAATACCCTTACCATGCTTATCTAATTCCCCAACCCTAACAGATCTAAACCTTGCAAGTGGATGATACTCCCTTATAAGATTTAATTTCCTTCTCCGAGAGCGTTTTATTAAGCGCGATTCAATTCTATTTGAGATTCCAAATGATGATGTATTAACTCTCCTTATTTTCATAACATTAAAATTTATGTTATTGGCGATAATAAACTTTTATATAGAATATTTTACTTTTACATGTATCTCTCCACATACTTCGCCATATCCACCATTCTATTTGAATAACCGACTTCATTGTCATACCAGGCCAATACCTTTACCAAATTTCCTTGAATTACATTCGTAGATAATAAATCAACTATTGCAGAATATGTGCTACCATTATAATCCACTGAAACCAATGGTTCTTCACTGCATTTCAAAATCCCTTTCATTTCCCTTTCCGCATTCTTGAAGGTAGAATTTACCTCTTCAATTGTTGTGTCTTTTTCTGTCTCTACAACTAAGTCAACCAAGGAAACATTGGGCGTTGGAACCCTTATTGCAATTCCATCCAGTTTGCCTTCTAACTCCGGCAGGACCAAGGAGGTTGCCACGGCAGCCCCAGTAGTTGTTGGAATCATTGAAAGAGAGGCAGCTCTAGCTCTTCTTAAATCCTTGTGTGGTAAATCCAGAAGTCTCTGGTCAGTTGTATATGAATGAACAGTTGTCATAAAGCCCTTTTTAATTCCAAAATTTTCCAATAAAACCTTTGCAACCGGAGCAAGACAATTTGTCGTGCAGGAGGCATTTGAGATTATATTATGTCTCTCAGGACAATACTTTTCATGATTTACGCCCATAACAATCGTTATATCGGGATTTTTTGCGGGAGCCGAGATTATAACCTTTTTCGCACCCGCAGATAAATGCTTCTCTGCAGATTCTCTATCTCTAAACCTACCGGTACATTCCATCACGATATCAATCCCAAGTTCATTCCAAGGTAAATTCCTGGGATCCCTCTCGGATAGAATCCCTATCTCCTCACCATCAACTATTATGGCATCCTTTTTTGCCTCTACCTCGACATCAATTTTTCCATGCACAGAATCATACTTCAGAAGATGTGCTAAAGTCTTTGCATCTGTGAGGTCATTTATAGCAACGAAATCTATATCTTTATCGTTTATTGCTGCTTTGAAAACGCACCTCCCAATCCTACCAAATCCATTAATTGCAATTTTTACCATTTTAATCCCCATATAATTTTTAAATTAAAAAAATTATAGGATTAAAAATTGATAAAATGATAAAGTTTTACATCCCGGATGGACACCTTGAGGAAAAAACCCTGGAATTATTTGAGAGGGCTGGATTTAAGATAAGAATTAGTGAGAGAGGCTATAATCCAGAGATCGATGATAAGGAAATTGTCTTAAAGAGAATTAGACCCCAGGATTTTCCATTTGTTCTTTCCCTGGGTAAGGGAGATTTGGCAATAACTGGATCCGATATATTCAAGGAATTCTGCCTTAAATTCCCAAAGGAGGCGGAGAAACTTAAGGAATTATTGGATTTAAAATTTGGAAGAACTACTCTCTGTGTTGCAGTTTCTGAGGAAATCATGCCAGATGTTAAAAATATCGATGATTTCAAAGAATATTGTGAAAAAATTAAGGGAGAGGGGGGGGAGGTTGTTGTTGCAACGGAATATCCAAATATCGCGAGGGAATATCTGAAAAAAAATGGAATTGAAGCGATAATAAGAAAACCAGCAGGAAAAACAGAGGCGTGGATTATCCCTCCGATGCCCGAGGCAGACTTGATTATTGAAACAACAGAGACTGGAAGAACATTAAGAGAGAATAGGTGCAGAATTATCGACACGGTAATGGAAGCAACAGCAAGATTAATTGCAAATAGAGACAGTCTTAAGGACAAAGAAAAGAGGAAGAAGATCGATGAGATCGTGGAGTTATTTAAGGGTGCGCTCAGAGGAAAGGGCAAGGTTAATGTGTACATGAACGTTCTAAATCCAAAAAATTTGGATTCTGTATTGGATGTTATAAAAGAATACGTTAAAAATCCCACAATAAGCAATCTAAAAGGAGGCGGTTACGATATATTCATTGTCATTGATGAAATGGATTTAAAATACATATTACCAGAACTCATCAGGAGGGGTGCAAGTTCGATTGCAATTTCCGATACCAGAATGATTATTGAGTGAATTTTAATCCTTAACTAAAATTGAGTTTAAGAAATGGGAATTCATGAGACTTTAGGTGAGGACTCCTGCAAAAAAGTAAAGGAAGCTATACTATCTAAAGCAGATTCAATATCTCGGTAGGGATTGAAATTGAAAAAGTTAGAGGATATTGGAGTTCGATGAATACCGTTAAGTCATCATAATAC
>QMZM01000057.1 GCA_003663175.1 Candidatus Altarchaeales archaeon
AATAGATTTCCCTTATGCATTATTATGTCTCCCTTTTTTATTTCAGATTCCTTTATAGAGATGGAGAGTCTATAGACATTCCTCCCGTCCTTTTTTCCAATTAGTTTTTCAGATTCTCTCGTTATAAACCCCCTCTTCTCAAATCTCTTCCTTATCTTCCTTGCATACTGGGATGATTTTATATAGATGTCAAAACCATTTTGCAATTTCTCAATTTTTGATATAAATTCCCCATCGATCTCATCTAATGGATTATAGTTGGTTCTGAATTGAAGAATTGCCTCATAGTATTGTTGCCTTGAGCATATTGGACATGCAGTTCTATTTATCTTAATCTCATCACAAATCTCAGTTACAAAGCCCTTTCCTTCGAATTTTCCTTCAACCCTCAAATTGAGGTGAATTCTATCACCGAGTAATCGCTTTCTAATACTCAAATTCTCTACCCCAATTCTATCTGGACACACCAAATTTTCTCTAATAATCTTATCAATTTCAACCCAGGGATTCCACCTACCACCGTAGTAAAATCTACCACACTTACAAATCTTCAATTCGATTTTTTTCATAAATATTGGCTTCTCCTTAAGCAGACAATCTATGCAGATTCCGTCGCTTTCTTTACCGCATCTGGGGCAGAACATTTTATTGAATATATTAATCTGTAATCAATATCAATTTAATTGAAATTATCAATTTAAGATGGCAAGAATTAAAACAAAGGAGAAGAAGGAAATTCTCGTAAGGGAGAACAGGGCAAGTAAGAGGGCGCCATTATGGGTATTTGCGAAGACAAATAGAAAGGTTAGGGGAAGTCCAAAGTCAAATAGACACTGGAGAAGAAGAAATATCTTTTAATTTCTCCAGTACGGATTCTTAACAAATTTGTATGCAGAAATTGCAGCAATGGAACCCTCGCCAATTGCAGTCGTAATCTGCATTAAACCACCGGTGCAATCTCCGGCAGCAAATACTCCGGGAATATTTGTTTTTTGCTCCCTATCAACAACAATGAATCCACTATCATCAACCAAAACGCCAGAGGATTTTGCAATATATGTTGCTGGAATATTCCCTATCGCTATAAAGACCCCATCCAGTGTAAGGAATTTCTCCTCTCCCTTCTCAAGGTCCTTCAGTCTCACACCATTAACAAACTCCTTGCCTATAATCTCTACAACAACATTGTTGAATAATGGTTTAATATTATCCTTAGATAACAACTCTTTGACCTTCGAATCCTCTGCACGAAAGTCACCTCTTCGATGGATGACATAGACCATCTTTGCAATGTCGCTGAGATATAAAGCCTCGGAAACCGCGGAGTTTCCACCTCCAACAACACCAACCACTCTGTTCTTAAAGAAGGGCGCATCACATGTCGCACAATAACTTACACCCTTTCCAATAAATTCCCTTTCACCCTTTACATTCAATTTTCTATTCTCAGACCCGGTTGCCAATATCACGGATTTTGTCTCGTATTCATTTCCATTCGTTATTATCTTCTTAATATCATTTAACTCCATGCCAACAACTTCTTCATATCTTATATCAACATCGAACTTTTCTAATTGTTTTTTTATTCTCTCTGCCAGTTCCATTCCAGAGATCCTCTCAAACCCGGGATAATTCTCTATCTCATTTGCAAACAACATTCTACCTCCAAGGGAGGTCCTCTCCAAGAGAATTATCCTCAGGTTTCTTCTACAGCAATAAATTGCAGATGTCATACCTGCGGGTCCGCCACCAATTATGACAACATCATAAAGCATTCTAATGGATAAATAATGGATAAAGAATAATAAAATGGATAAAGAATTGAAGAATAAAAAATGAAGAAATAAAAAATAAAAAATTTATTTCAGAGATTTTCTTATTGCCTCAACCGCCTCCGCATTCGCCAATGTCGATATATCTCCGATATCCTCCTCACCTCTCGCCAATGCCTTCACGACCCTTCTCATTATCTTTCCACTTCTCGTCTTTGGTAAATCTGGAACAAAAACTATTCGCGATGGTGTCGCTATCGGTCCTATTTCTTTTCTTACATGTTTAATCAACTCGTCCTTCATCTCCGGAGATGCCTCATATCCAGATTTTAGGATAACAAACGCCTCTATTGCTTCTCCCTTCACCGGGTCTGGAATTCCAACAACGGCGGCCTCGGCAACTGCCTCATGCGCAACTAATGCGGACTCTAATTCTGCGGTCCCTATCCTATGACCCGCCACATTTAATACATCATCAGACCTTCCCTGGATCCAGAAGTATCCATCCTCATCCATTCTTGCAACATCTCCGGCCAAGTAAACACCATCAAATTTACTCCAATATGTTTTTATATATCTGTCAGGATCCTTGTAGAGTGTCCTTAACATTGATGGCCATGGTGTTTTTATTACCAGATAACCGCCCTTGCCAATCACCCTCTTTCCATCCTCGTTTAGAACATCTGCATCAATTCCCGGAAATGGCTTTGTTGCCGACCCCGGTTTTAGTGGAGTTATTGGCAGTGGAGTTATCATAAATGCGCCAGTTTCTGTTTGCCACCATGTATCCATTATTGGACATCTCTCGTGTCCTATATTTTTATAATACCAAATCCACGCCTCTGGATTTATTGGTTCACCAACAGTTCCCAGCAACCTCAAAGTCTTTAAACTGTGTCTCTTTGGCCACTCTTCGCCATATTTCATGAACATCCTTATCGTTGTTGGAGCGGTATAGAATATGGTGACTCCGTACTTATCAACCATCTCCCATAATCTATCTGGCTTTGGATAATCTGGCGCTCCCTCATACATCATTATTGTTGCCCCCAGGATTAATGGAGCGTAGACTATATAACTATGACCGGTAACCCAACCTATATCCGCTGCACACCACCATATGTCATCATCCTTCAAATCAAACACATATTTCAGGGTTGTGGCTGTACCAACTGCATAACCACCATGAACATGCACGACACCCTTCGGTTTACCAGTGGTTCCAGATGTGTATAGTATATACAATAAATCCTCGGAATCCATGACTTCACACTCACATTCATCGGATTGCCCCTCTATTAGATCATGGTACCATATATCCCTATTCGAGCGCATTTCAATGTCATTTCCAGCTCTCTTAACAACAACTACATGCCTTATTGTTGGTGCATCCTTCAGTGCTTCATCAGCATTTGCCTTTAAATTGATGATATGTCCCCTTCTATAGAATCCATCCGCGGTAACTAAAACATCCGCCTCGGCATCATTAATTCTGTCTCTCAGAGCCTTTGCCGAAAAGCCAGAGAATACTACCGAATGGATCGCTCCAATCTTTGCACATGCGAGCATGGCTATGGGCAACTCGAGAATCATTGGCAAATAAATTGAAACCCTGTCTCCCTTCTTAATACCCAAACTCTTTAGGGCATTTGCAAATTTATTAACCTCTTTATATAAATCGTAGTATGTTATCTTCTTAGATTCTCCAGGCTCGCCCTCCCATATATAAGCAACTTTATTTTTTCTCCATGTTTTTATATGTCTATCAACGGCGTTATATGCAATGTTCGTTTTTCCATTGATGAACCACTTGAAGAATGGCTTTTTGCTTTTATCTATGATCCTATCCCATGGCTCAAACCAGTCTATTATATCGGAATTCTCACTCCACCACCATTCATAATCGCTTGCCTTTTCCAACAATTCACTATAACTTTCAATATCGTGTTCATCCATAAATTTCTTGATATTGCTGTCCTTCACGATATCCTCAGAGGGTTTAAAAATTCTCTTCTCCTTTAATAGTGCTTCTATTTCCTTCGGGGTTTCCATTTTTAACACCTATAAAATTCTGAACCAAACAAAAATTTAATTATAAATTATTAATCATTATAAATTAAAAATCAACAATAATTTTAAATATAATGAATCCCAACAACTATAATATGATGGATTTAAGGGTTACTGATGTTGTTTTGAAGAGGATCTCTGATATACCGGAGGGAAAGAGCATAAGGGATGCCGCAAAAACCATGGAAAAAAATGGAAGTACCTATGTTCTAGTGAAAAATTCTGACGGAGAGATAGTTGGCATAGTCACAGAAGGTGATTTGAAAAGAGCAATATCTAATGATATCAGTGTTCGGGAGAGTGTGAAATCGATAATGAGTAAACCAATAATAAAGATAGATTCAGATAGCATGTTATGGGAAGCAATTATTGAATTTTTTAGAAATAAAATACAGCACCTGCCAGTTGAGACGAACGGTAAGATAGTTGGGGTTCTATCCATAAGAGATATTGTATTTTTTAATTCGCCAATCCCGTTATATTTTCTAAAGGAAGTTTCCAGGGCAAATAATATTGATGATGTGAAGGAATTATATAATAGATTTCAGAATTATATGCTTCAGATATTGCCGAGAGAACTGGAGAAAGAAAATATAGATTTGAGATATATCGGGAACATAATATCTATGATAAATGATGAGATTATAAGGGTCATTATAAGGCTTTCTATAAAAAAGAAAAAAATTGATGAGGAAGAATTTACATTTTTTGTTATGGGAAGCGAGGGTCGTAGGGAGCAATTTCTGAAAACGGACCAGGACAACGGCATAATATTCTCAGATGAAAAAAATAGAGAGAAATTTATATCATTGGGGAGAGAAATTCACGGATCTCTACTAAAAATTGGTTTTGCAGATTGCCCAGCGGGATACACTGCTGGCAACGAAGAATTTGTCAAAAGTCTAAAAGACTGGTTATCAACGGTGGAGCATTGGTCGTACAATCTCTCTGCAGAGGATATACTAAATTTTTTTGTTTTCGGGGATATGCGATACATATATGGGAATAAGGAATTATTTTTGAGAATTAGAGAGAGATTATACTCATTATGTAAGAATGAGAATATATTCAGGAAACTACTTCAAACATCCCTGGAATTTTCGATACCATCAAAACCAAAGAAAATTGATTTGAAGAATGAAGCGTTATTGCCGATAATTGCGCCGATCAGAGTTTTAAGTATGAGGTTTGGTGTTTATGAAACAAATACCGTCGATAGAATAGAAAAACTTAAGGAGAAGAAGGTACTTAGCGATGAACTGGCAACGGACCTTAAAGTGGCATACATCTTTCTAAAGAATCTCCATTTTCAGACTCAAGTAAGGAATATAAAGAATGAAAAAAATAAACATAAGATAAATTTCATAGATGTTAAAAATGATTTGCCAAAGATAAAGGCGAAATTCCTTGAGGACTCGCTAAGAACAATATCGGAATTTCACAACTTGATAGGTGGAAAGTTCATCTATTATTTTGTCATGTAATTCCGTGGTATTGAAAGGTTACAGTAGCCCTCATAAGGTTTTATATCAAGTTACATTCTGTTTCATTTCTGTAATGAGCAGCTGCAACCTCTGGAGGAATGACATTTATAACAACTCCCGAGCCAAATTCCAGACCCGCAAATCTCGATAATCTCGGGGCGATCTCCAAATGCAAATGAAGGTCATAATCATCGGGAGGATAATGCAGATAAAAATTGAATGGTGGATCATTTAAGCTTTTGTTCAATCTACCTAGAATTATTTTTAATGAATTTGCAAATGATTTTAATTCACGATTTGTCATTTCATCAATAAAATTTAAATGTCTCTTGGGCATTATCCATACCTCCAAATTGAATCTGGATGCGAATGGTGCAAATGCAATTGTGTATTTATCCTCATAGATTCTTCTCTCGCTTTTTGATTCGAGATTCAAGACATCGCAAAATATGCATCTTCCAGTTTTCGATTTATATTCATCGGCAGAATTGATCTCATCCATTATTATCTTTGGAATTATTGGTAGACCAATGATTTGTGTGTGGGAGTGCGCGATGGATGCGCCACCCATTTCACCATGATTCTTGAATACGAAAACATATTTTATCTTTTTGTCCTTTTTTATCTCATTGATCCTCCTGGCATACATCAAGAATATTTTAACTATATGCTCAACACTCAGGTCTGATAAATTCTTATTATGCTCGGGAGTCTCTGCTATAACCTCGTGTTTTCCATAAGCGGGGATTCTCCTCAGAATTTCATTCTCGCTTTTAATTTCGGAACCATCTAGAATTACTGCTGGGAATTTATTTGGAAAACATCTAACGATCCATCTACCGTTTTCTTCAATTCTGTCTATCTCTGGTGGTGTTAGATGTTCATTTCCGGGGCAGAAGTAACACATCTTCGGTTTTTCCTTCTTACTCACTCGTATAAAGTCCTGAGGTCTCTTTTTCCTCTCCTCCGCGATTATAACCCACCTATCCAAGATGTAGTCCCTTCTCAGTTCATTCATCTCATTATAAAAATTAAATTTTAGATATTTATAAGACCCAACAAATTTTTTCTACTTTGTCGATTAATATAATACCACCAATTCGAGTACAAAAATGTATCTACTTATAGATGAGAAGGGTAGGAAATATCTCGTGAAGGGCAACAAGGATGTGCATACAAATTATGGGGTTATAAGTAAGGAGTCTTTAAATGAGCGTAATATTGGAAGGATTATAAAGTCGAGGATTGGAAAGAAATTCTTTCTATTAAAGCCGAACATAATTGACTATATAGAGAAGGCAAAACGCGGTCCTCAAGCAATAACACCAAAGGATTTTGGACTGATAGCT
>QMZM01000058.1 GCA_003663175.1 Candidatus Altarchaeales archaeon
ATCTCTATTCTGTGGCATTCTCTCCTTATGTGCCCCAGTTTTAACGAATTTTGCCCATTCAGGTCTCTTAAATTTTATATTTTTCTTTAGGTCCTCCGCAACCCTCTCTATTAGTTCATCCGCGGGAACCTCATAGACAGTTGCCATTTTTACTCATACTCTATAATTTCCTCCTCCTCAAAGAATATTGGTATCTCATAATTTGCCGCCTCCACGGAATCCGACGCATGAATTATGTTTCTATCAATTCTTAATCCGAAATCTCCCCTTATCGTACCCATCTCGGCTTCCAATGGATCAGTTGCACCAACGATCTTTCTAACCAATTTTATTGCATCCTTGGAGTTTAAAAAATCTATATTCAAAACACCAACAACAACTGGAGATGAGGTTATATGCTCTATCAATTCATTATAGAATGGCTTTCCCTTATGAACCGCATATAACCTCTCTGCCCTCTCTCTATTAACCCTTAAGACCTTCAACGCAGAAATCTTGATACCCTGTCTCTCGAATCTACTGAGAATTTCACCAACAATACCTCGTTTAACGGCATGGGGTTTTATAATTATTAGGGTCTTCATTTTTCCTCATCTTTCTTTCTTGACTTCACCCTTTTCACCCTTTTATCTTTATCCTTGATCGTTTTTACCTTCTTTTCCTTTTTTACCTTCTCCCTATCTCTGGACAATGCCCTTATCCTTATCTCCTTCTCCTTAATATATTCCCGAGTCCATCTCACCTTCCTTGGTTTCCTCTTGAGTTTTAGGAGATTCTTCTTACACTTGCTTGCGCAGAAATAAAATATCTTACCCTTCCTCGTAACAAACATGGTCCCGGTTCCGGGTTCTATGGTTCTGCCACAAAAACTGCAATTCATTTTTTATTACTTTGTTAGTGGTCTTGCCTCTCTCTCAACTTCTCTCAGGTCGAGGATGTCGCCCAATTGCACGGGGGTTCTTACATTTCTCCTTATAACCCTGCCCTTATTCTCACCCTCAAGGATTTTGCACATTACCTGAATTACCTCTCCATAAAGACCGGTCCTTCCGATAATCTTAACAACCTCGGCAGCAACCATTTTACTTTTTTATCTTCTTCAACGCTGTTATAACCTCCTCTAACAGTTCCTTTGCCTTCCCCTCTTCGATTATGCATGCCGATGCGGCTGGAACATGTATGCCTGAGGATTCTCCAATTTCTGCCTTTGGAGCATATATATATGGAATCTTTTTTTCTTCACATAACATCGGCAAATGCATGACGATCTCTTCCGGCTTGACATCATTACCTATTAAAACCAACTTTGCATTTCCACGCTCAACGGCCTTCGTTACCTCGTTTGTTCCCTTCCTTATCCTCCCGGTATCGCGTGCGATCTCCAATACCTCCAATGCCTTTTCCTCCAATTCCTTCGGAACATCAAATTTTATATATGTCATTTTTCCCCTCCAATTTACTAATTATCATCGGTTGAATTTAAGATTTGGAATTTAAGATTAATAAATTACTAATAAATTACCTATGTGCAAAATAAAATACGAGCACATTATCCCTTTCATCGAGTTTCGAAAATCCAAATCTCTCAAATTGGACGATATCGCCAACTCTGAGAGAATTGCATAATGGCTCAAGGTAGCCCCTAATTATTTTTGTTGGCATTACAACCTTCCCCTCAATATAATCCTGAACCCACTGAACCTTCTTTGCTTTTAGATTCTTTTCCTCGAGTTTTTTCGCTATAATTTCTTTATCAATCTCCTCAATCCTTATATTGAATAGATTCATAAGTCTTATTTCATCTCCTTCCTTTAATTCATTTGCGTCGTCCCCCGGGATGAAGAGTTCGATCTCATCTCTTCCATTATCCCGAATGTGGAATTCTCTGTAGCCCCTTTCACGGAAACTGGGATGTAATGGAATCCTTATGCTCAGAGATTTTGCGTTCTTCACAATAATCTTCCTCGGGTTTGGAACGAAGAAGTAGCGATTTGCTATTGGATCGAGAACCTTTCTATTCTCCGCAAATAAATTCTCCATAGAGATTGATATATCATTCTCATTAATTCCAAGGCTTATAATTAAATTTCTTATTGCCTCTGCGGAGATTCCCCTTCTTCTCAATGCCAGTAATGTTGGAATTCTTGGGTCATCCCAACCAAAGTATTTTCCATTTTCTATGTCTTTCTTTAATTTACTCGTACTGAATTTACCAAATTCCTTGATTTTTATCCTACCCCAATGTAATGTTACCGGATATTCCCATCCAAGATATTCGTAGATAAATCTCTGTCTCTTCTCAGAATCCATCAGGTCCTTACCCCTTATAATGTGAGTTATTCCAAGAATATGATCTTCAATCGCAGATTCAAAATCAAGTGTTGGCCAAACAATAAATCTGTCCTTAACCCTTGGATGTTCTTCCTTTATTATCCTGAATGCGACCCAATCCCTCAGTGCCGGGTCCTTATGTTTCATATCAGTTTTTATTCGAAGAACGCACTCACCTTCCTCGTATTTATTTGAGAGCATGTTATTCCACAATTCAAGATTTTTTTCTATAGATCGATTTCTATCTTGGCACTCTATCTTTTTGTCCTTTAAACTCTTAAATCTCTCCCGAGAGCAAAAGCAGACATATGCCTTTCCCAACTTAATTAATTTCTCTGCGTATCTATAGTAGATGGGAATTCTATCAGACGCATAATAAACCTCGTCCGGTTTTGCTCCCAACCATTTACAGTCCTCCAAATACCATTCATATGCCCGAGGCATTGGCTTCTTTGTCTTTGGGTCTGTGTCATCAAATCTCAGGATAAATCTTCCATTATATTTCCTTGCCAATTCATAATTCACAACTATGCCTCTTGCAGAGCCAAGTGTTGCAGGACCATTTGGATTGGGGGCAAATCTCATAACAACATTTCTCACCCTTCTCGGTAGTTTCAATTCCAATTTTCTTTTCCTCCCCTTCCTCCTCTTTTCATACAATTTTAAGTCTTCCTCTCCCAGATCATTAACCTCCTTAACCACCGCCCTGATCCTTTCGATAAGATTTTGAATATCCGCCCTCTCCTCCGGAAATTCGGCCAGTACCTTTCCAATAATTGCCTTTTCCGATGCCTTCCCATATCTCAGTCTGTTCTCTATCGCGTGTCTTCTTATACTATCCTCTATAGACATCATCCATTGACATTTTATTTTGTTTCAAATTTAAATTTTAATTTGCTAATTAAGTATAAATCTGTGCAGAATTAAGTGAGATATGTATCTACATTCCCTTGCTTCATGATTTCTGGTTTTCCCGATCAGCACCAAGTATACTAATAGCCAACCGTTGATTTATTAATCACCAATCGTATTATATCTTGAATCTTGCACACCCAATTTGGGATTTCCCAATAGAAATGCGCCCATATGTAATATTCAATTCGACCATCACATTGGATGGCAGAATTGCCAATAAAGAATCAAGGATTATGAGCAGATTGGAAAAGAATAGAATCCATGAGTTAAGAGAAACTGTAGATGCAATAATGGTTGATGTGGAAACAATAATAAATGAGAATCCATTGCTTGATGTGAGAAGGGGACACGAGCCTTATAGAGTTATTACCGATCCAAA
Source organism: Candidatus Altarchaeales archaeon (assembly GCA_003663175.1). Taxonomy (GTDB): domain Archaea; phylum Altiarchaeota; class Altiarchaeia; order IMC4; family QMZM01; genus QMZM01. The sequence continues at coordinate 3,626 of QMZM01000058.1, forward strand.
GGCGGAGATTCCGCTAAATGCAAGGGTCTTTGAGAGCGATGGTAAAAAGATCGTATTTGTATCTTCTGAGGCACCTGGAAAGAAGATAGAGAAATTGCAAAAGATCGAGGATATGGAAGTAATAAGGATCGGAAAATTCACAGTAAATCTTCCAGATTTGCTAAGCAAATTGAGTGCAAAGGGAATAAAGAGGGTATTGGTTGAGGGTTATGGAAGCCTGCCATTCAGAATGCTAAATGAAAATCTAATTGATGAAATTTATATCTCAATATCCCCGATTCTTTGTAAGGGAAGACGGCTATTTGAGAGAGATTTCGATAATGAGATAGAACTAGAGCTCGAGGGAATATTGCAATATGGTAATCAAGTTGTATTACACTACACCGTAAAAAGGTAGATTCTACATAAAATTGTGCGACAATACACCCTCAAATACAAAAACGGCACCTCCAATGAGATAAACCCCGGAAATTTCCCCATTCCTCGTTTCTAATTCAACCCTCAGCTCTCCACCCCTCGTATGGAATTTAATCTTCTTCTCTGATGTGAGATTATTCAAAAATGAAGCGACTGCAGATGCGCATATACCACTCCCACACGCCAGCGTCTCGTCTTCTACTCCCCTCTCGTAACTCCTTATCTTAAATTCATTCTCCCGAATCCTCTGAACAAAATGAACATTTATGCCATTTGGAAACAATTCCTCATAGAATCTAATTTTTCTTCCGATATCTGCCACATCTATTCTTTCAATATCATCGAAAAATAGAACCGCGTGAGGATTCCCGATGCTAACTGCGGTTATTCTGTAGGTCTTGCCGTCAATTTCAATTGGCTCATTTATAAATTCCTCTTCCGAATTTCCAGACACCGGAATTTCCCCCCTCTTTAGTCTCGGAACACCCATATTCACCCTCACTTCTTTAACTTTATTATTCTCTATAAATAATTCTGCCCTGATCAAGCCGGATAATGTTTCTATGTCAATTATTCTCTTTTTAACAATCCCCCTCTCATATAAATATCTTGAAAAACATCTGATTCCATTGCCACACATCTCTGCCTTAGAACCGTCTGGATTATAGAATGAGAACTTTGCATCATATCTCTCTGAATCTTGGATAAAGATAACTCCATCTGCACCAACACCGAGGTGCCTGTCTGCAATCTTGGAGACAAATTCTGGCTTCCTCTCTTCTGGAATTATAATCCCTGAGAATTCATCTATTAGAATAAAATCGTTTCCAGAGCCGTGCATCTTTGTAAATTTGACCCTCATTCTAATCTAATATCTCTTACCCCTCTGCTTCTCAATATCGAATTTCGCAGTATCTGCTATAGCCATTACGGCCATGACACCCGCCTGAATGGGATCCGAAACGACTAAATCGGCAACATCTGGAACCGAGCCCGCCATATTCAATGACACAACCAGGATTCCCTTTTCCTTGATTTCCCTTACAGCCTCTGTAATCTCCCCACCCATTAATGAACCGGCAAGAATTAATATCTTTGCCCTCGGCAGTCTTGCCACCGCTCTAACTGCCTCTGCAATTTCCTTCTCTCCCACTAGTGGAATTGTATCGACAGATATCTTTTCCCCTCTAATATTATGTCTATCTGCCTCGGATATTGCTCCCTTTGCTACCTCGGCTACTTGGGCTCCACCACCGATAACAATCACCCTCTTGCCATAAACCCGGTAGAATGTTGGAATTAATATTACAGAAAGAACGACATCCAATCTCTCTAAATCTGAGATCAATTTATCAAAGTTTTCAATCCCGGTTATCTCGAGATACAGATAAACAGACTCCCCCTCACCAATTTGTTCAATATGCCAAATATTTCCATTATGCCTCACTATAACATCGCTAACATCTCGTAATGCCCCGACGACATTCCTCAATTCGATCCAGATCGCCTTTTCAATATTCTTTGATATTTCCATTTTTTTATTAAATATGTACTTTTATTAATTAAACATGGACGATAACCAAATCAAGTCATATAGAAAGGCTGGGAAGATCGCATCGAGGATCAGAGAATGGAGCAGGAGTTTAATTCAGCCGGGTATGAAAATAATTGAGATCGCCGAGAAAATTGAGGAGAAGATAATCTCACTAGGTGGAGAAATTGCATTCCCAGTCAATATTTGTATAAATAACATAACTGCCCACTATACGCCAAAATTTAATGATAAAATTACACTTGAAAGGGATGATGTCGTATCTATAGATATGGGTGTTCATATTAATGGTTATATTGCAGATACTGCATATACAATTGACCTCTCTGGAGAATATGAGAGGATGTTGAAGGCAAATGAAGAGGCACTAAAAAATGCAATAGACATAATAAAACCTGGTGTTAAGGTGTCTGAAATTGGTTCCATAATACAAAAAACTATACATGAGTATGGCTTCAAACCGATAGAAAATTTGACCGGTCATGAAATAAAGCAATATGATCTCCATGCTGGAATTTCAATTCCAAATATTGAGGTGCCATATAAATGGGAGATAGAAGAGGGAATGGTCTTGGCTTTGGAGCCATTCGCAACAAACGGCTATGGAAGAGTGATTGAATCAAAAAGGGCGGAGATTTTTTCACTGTTGGAGAATAAGCCAACAAGGCTTAGGGAAGCGAGGCTTCTTCTCAACGAGATAGAGGGGAGGAAAAAATTGCCATTCGCAAAGAGATGGTTCTGCAAAAAAATAAACCCGATGAAATTGAGTCTGATTCTGAGAGATTTGGTCTCGAATGAAATTCTCAAGGAATATCCAATACTTCATGAAAAGGAGAATGGAATAGTTAGCCAGTTCGAGCATACCGTAATGGTGGTGGAGGATGGGTGTGAGGTTATTACACATTAAGTGTGGCTAAGCGGAGCGCATGCCACACCACATGATGCAAACTGTGTTAACAGTTTGCTTGTG
>QMZM01000059.1 GCA_003663175.1 Candidatus Altarchaeales archaeon
AGATTTATTTTTTATCTCCAATTCCAAATTTTATTTAAAGATTTAAATTTTTTAAAATGGCTGAGGAAAAGAATATTAGGACTCATATCTTCACCGCATTGGTTGAACATAAGCCGGGAGTATTGCAAAGGGTAGCCTCATTATTTAGCAGAAGGAGATTCAACATTGAGAGTATAACGGTTGGTGCAACCGAAAATCCCAAGATTGCGAGAATGACAATTCTCACTAAGGGGGACGATAAGATTCTTGAGCAGATAGAGAAGCAATTGAATAAATTGGTTAATGTTATAAAGGTATCTGAACTTCCAATTGGAAAATCCGTATGTAGGGAATTATGCATAGTTAAGATAAACGCGAAGAAGGAAAATCAGAGATCTCAGATAATCCAATATACGGATGTCTTCCGAGGCAGGGTGGTGGATGTTAGTCCCGAGACGATCTCCGTAGAGATTACTGGAGATTCCGAAAAGATCGATGCGTTCATAAATCTTGTAAAGACATTTGGTATAAAACTCGTTGCCAGAACTGGTGTTACTGCAATGCCAAGGGGATAATTCATGAGGTCATCCTATAAGATCTTCAGAATATTCGGAATTGATGTTGAACTGCATATAAGTTTTATTCTTATATTTATCTTTACATTGTCTCTGATATCTCTTTATGGATTATCAAAAGAAGAGGGTCCATTGTCGATAATTTCGGGTGTGCATTATGGCAGTAGAGTTATTGCATTATTTGTTCTCTTATTTGGAATAGTCTTGATGCATGAGTTGGCGCATTCCTTAGTTGCCATTAGAAATAAAATTGATGTCAAGAGAATTATTCTTACTCCAATTGGTGGAATAGCAAATATCGATGTTCCAGAGAATCCGGAAGTGGAGTTGAAGACATCGATTATTGGACCATTAAGCAACTATATCGTTGTGATAATTCTCCTACCTCTCGTAATTATAATGTGGCCAGAGTATCTAATACCATCCAACCTATACAGATATGTTCTCATTAATAATGTATTCGGAGATATATTCTCAATTCCGGAGGTATTTCTGATAATAATCACACTAAATTTATTGCTCGGCTCCTTTAACCTAATACCGGCATTCCCCATGGATGGAGGAAGGGTATTGCGCTCTGTGCTCGCGCTATGGACCGACTATGTTGATGCAACCGTAATGGCTGTAAGGATAAGTCAATTTCTTGCAATAATTATGCTTCTCGTGGGAATGTTAATGAGTTTTGTGCTCGTTATAATCTCAATATTCATATTAATCACAGGCTCGAATGAATTGAAGATCGTAAAGCTCAGGCACGCATTTCAAGGAGTCAGGGTGGGAAGCATAGCAAATAGAAATTTCTCTTATGTTAATAAAAATCTAACTGCCCACGAATTCTTGAGAATGATAGCAACTCCCACTCAGGCGTATTATCCAGTTGTTGACGACGGCAGAGTGATCGGAATATTGAGAATTGAAGATCTGAGGGGAATAAAAAGTGATGACCTAAAGAGAATCACGGTTGGAAAATTAATAAGTAGGAGATTTGATATTATAGATGCGGGGAAGATTGCATCTGAGGTAATCCCACAACTATTGAGCAAGGAATTTGTCATTGTTGTCGATTCCGGTCGTATGATTGGCTACATCGACCCAGAACGCATACTCGAAATGGCAAACTTCTATAACATCTGTAGGCTTAAGTAATGATATGGGCCCGCCCGGATTCGAACCGGGGACCTCAGCCTCGTAAGGGCTGCGTCATAACCATCTAGACCACGGGCCCGCTCTCATAAACAAAGTGAATAAATTTATTCAGATTGGATATCAACATCCAAGTCAAGCGGTATCCTCGATGTATCGACATAACCAAGCACGATGTCAATTAAACTTAATATCCCCGCCAGATTCTCATTCTCAACGACAACTAATGTACGAATATTGTACTCGATCATCTTCTTTAATGCTTCCTCCAGTGATGCATCCGGAGATATAGTTACTAGGTCCCTAACCATGACCTTCCCAACCGGGGTCGTCTTGTCGAAAAAGTCACTGATAGACATAACTAGGAGTATATCATAGGATGTTATTATCCCAACTGGCTTATTACCCTCTGTAACTATCAGGGAATGTATTCTATTTTCCAGCATTTTTTCTGATGCATTTATTACCGTTCTATCTGGCTCTATTGTCAATACATCCCTCGTCATGACATCCCTCACCCTCAAACTCTCGGCATCATTCTTAATGCTCCTTAATTTCCTTATTAATTGATCGGTTTTTCTCATTTTTCGTTATTTCCATTTCTTGGATCTACCATAACCACAATATGCACATACATCCTTTCTTACATGGAATGAGAATCTTCCACATCTTCTGCATCTAATATGAGTATGCCTTTTGTTCTTTTTACCCATACTTGGAGTCCCCTTGGTCATCTTTTCTACCTCCTTTAATTAAACCATGTATCGATCTAAAATCCTAACTAACGAACAATATCATATCCCCCCTCAAAAACATCTTCTTGAATTTCCTCTCGACATCCCCATCCGTAAATTCCGCATTATCCAATACGATGTTTATATGCATATCAAATGCCCTCAATGTTCCTCTAATCTCAAGCCCATTCTTAAGCCTAACAAGCACCTCTTGATCCAAGAGTTCGCCAAGCGCATCCAACGGTTTCATATATATCACCCAAATTTATTAATTACTATGTATGAAGTATATAAAAAATATAAATCCACCCATGTAAAAAAGTTTACAGTAGAATGAATCTCAATTCGACGGATCTTGTTATTTCGGAGATAAATAAGAGGATAAGCGATCTTAGAAATAAAATTGAAGAACTTGGACTTGATGCATTTCTTGTGTTTAGTTCAACGAATGTTAGATATCTTACATCGATTGGAACTGGCGCCGCCTTGATAACAGGGGATGATGCGATCCTATGGGTAAGGGATCTGTATAGGGAGATATATGCCGGTTTATATTCAAACGAAAAATATGCATTTGATATATTTGATTATGAAAAGGGAGTGATTGAATCATATATAAATAACTCAGACCTCGAGAAGATTGGAATTGAAAATTTAAGGCTTTCCAATTATGAAAAAATTCGTGAAAAAATTCTCAGAAAAGAATTAATTAGGAGCGATGCGATAGAACAACTAAGAGCAATGAAATCCGATCTCGAGATCAATTTGCTAAAGAAGTCGGCTGAACTCTCAGTTAAGGGAATGGAGACCGCATATAAGATAATAAAGCCGGGTGTTAGGGAGATCGATGCGGCTGCGGAAATTGAATATAGATTGAGAAAAGATGGCTCAGAATCCCCACCGTTTGGTCAGGGAGCATTGTTATCATCAGGAGAGAGAAGTGCTGATATTCACGCATTTCCGACAGAAAATAGAATAGAGAATAATTCGATCGTTATTGTTGATATCGGCGCGAGATTTCTCGGCTATTACTCCGACATGACGAGAACAATTCCGGTGGGAAGTCTGAACACGAATGATAGAGAAATTGTGGAATTTGTCAGAAATCTTGAACTCGAGTGTATTGATATGCTTTATGATGGGATTGAGGCGAGGGAGATCTATGAGTTTGCAGAGAAAAGAATAAATGCAAGGGGATTCAGGCTTTATCATCCGCTTGGTCATGGTATCGGTTTGGATGTCCATGAACTGCCGAGTTTAAGTCGGGATTCTGAGGATTCTCTTAAGAACGGTATGGTATTCACAATAGAACCTGGGGTTTATATACCAAGGAAATTCGGTGTTAGATTTGAGGATATGGTATTGCTCAGAAAAAAGGCTAAAATTTTGACGAACAAATCGGAATGAGCAGGGCGGTATTCCTGAGGTTGAAGAAGAGGGACAAAAGGATAGCGATGGAGAGGATAGAGATTCTGTTCAAGAATGCGGATGATTCTGCCCTAAATGGAAACATCGAGAATGCTAACAGATACATAGAATTAGCAAGAAGAATTGCAATGAAATATAACATCAGAATTCCAAGAGAATATAAGAGAAAATTCTGTAAATATTGTTATAGATATCTCCTTCCCGGAAGGACCTCAAGAACGAGGATAAATTCGAGAATGAGGAGGGTTGAGATAAAATGTCTTAGTTGTGGGAGAAGAATTTTTTATCCATTAAATACAAAAAATGAAAATTGAAGAGAAGATAAATACTATAAGAATCGGAAAGAATGGAATAACCGATGAATTGATAAATGAAATCAAAGCGCAATTAAATAAACACGGGGTCCTGAGAGTGAGGATCCTTAGGGCGGCGAGAATATCAAAGGATAGATTCTCGATAGCGGAAGAGGTCTCAAGGCTGGCAGATGCAGAATTGGTCCTGGTGAGAGGTAATACATTTATAGTGCAAAAATATAATTAATATTCGACAAAAAAGATAAAAATGACAAAACTAAGGAAGGTTGTGTTGGATGTTTTGAAGCCCCACTCACCAGATATTGCCACCCTCGCCAAGAAGATTGCGGATATAGAAGGCATCGATGGCGTTAATATAAGTGTCTACGAGATTGATAAGGAGGTGGAGAATGTCAAGATAACGGTAATTGGCAAATTCGAGAATTTATCAGATATAAGAGAGGCAATTTCGGAATTTGGAGGCACAATCCACTCGATGGATGAGGTTGTTGCTGGCAAGTCGATTGTCGGGGAGAAGGAAACACTGCAGGAGAGGCATCATGTAGTTTTTGAGTAGAAATGTGCGATAATAATTTAAAAATTCGGATTTCGGAATATCTGAAGAGGGCAAAACCCTGGTTCGAGAATCTTCATGTGGTTAAGGTAAAGGGGATCGACGAGAAAAGGATTGATGAATTCTATACAATGGCAATTTCCTACTATAAAGATTCAATTCATTTCTACAATAATGGCGATTACATAAATTCACTCTCAGCACTTGAATATGCCGAGGGATGGCTCGATGCGGGGAAGTGTATTGGCATATTTAAGATAAAAAAATGAACTAATACTGGGGAGATTCAACACTATCCAATATCTTATTTATTACATAATCTGGAGTGGTGCCCATCTCGGCATATTCCGGGCTTACCACAATCCTGTGTCGCAGTATCGGATGTGCCAATTTTCTAACATCCGTTACATTCACTTCATTTCTGCCATTTAAGAATGCTCTCGTCTTTGTGGCCATCATAAATGCTATGGTAGCCCTTGGTCCTGCCCCAGCTCTAACCTCCCTTCTGTTTCGTGTTGCTTGGACTATCTTTACTATATACTCCAATATGGAATCTGGCATTATCACAGATTCCTTAATATCCTTCTGTATTATTAGAATCTCCGCTGGATTAAAGACGGGATGGAGTTTCTCCTCATACAGTTTCGACTTAGCAATCATCATCTCTTCCTCAAGTGTTGGATATTCAATAACAGACTTGAATAGAAACCTATCCTTCTGCGCCTCTGGGAGTGGAAAAACGCCCTTCTGCTCCAATGGGTTCTGTGTTGCCAAGACAATAAATGGTTGAGGTAATGAATAGGTTTTATCACCGATGGTTACCATCCTCTCCTCCATCGCCTCCAATAACGCAGACTGTGTCTTTGGTGGGGCTCTGTTCAATTCATCCATTAGTAGGATATTAGTAAATATTGGTCCCTTAATTATCTTTTGCTCACCAGTTTCCTTGTCATAGTAGACTTCACCAATTATGTCTGTAGTTTTCAAATCCGGAGTTCCCTGAACCCTCTTAAATTCACACTCCAAGGTGCTTGCTATCGATTTTGATAATAATGTCTTACCCATTCCCGGAACACTCTCCAAGAGGACATGTCCATTAGAAAACAATGCAATGAGAATGTGCTCTATAACCTCATCAACACCAATTATAACCTTGTGAATCTCATCATATAACTGAGCAAATAATGCCTTTATATCTCTGTCTCTTTCTATTGTATCGATTTCTACCATTTTATATTATCTATGATGCTATAGATATTTATATATAGATGTTGTTTATTTATTATTATGAGGTCATCTATCTTAGCAGTATTGCTGCTGTTAATGACAAGTTCTGCTTGTGCCCCAACCCTCACTCTAAAAAGGCAGAGGCAAGCAGAGGTAAAAATAACATAAATTCTGGAAAGAGCAGATAGGGTGAAGCCTACTGGTACTATTTTGCCAAGTCTGTAGTATTAGATATTTATACATAACTTCGAAATATTCTTTATGTATAGTAATGTAAAAATGTAGATGGCCGGGGTGGGGTAGTCTGGTTATCCTGGGGGCCTGTGGAGCCCTTGACCTGGGTTCGAATCCCAGTCCCGGCCCTTGGAGGTGTTAATTTGATTCAATTTGTCCCTTCCAATTACCTTATCAACTTGAAGAATAACTTATTTTTAAAGTTTAATTTACAATATAGATATTAATATCCTCCTGAAATTTGTGAGAGCATATGTACAATATGCTTGATTAGGTGGAGATACTATGGTGCATGCTCTCAGTGATATTGCCTTGCGACAACTCCAGTTGATCCTGCTGGAGGCTACTGCTGTCAGGGTCCGATTAAGCCATG
>QMZM01000060.1 GCA_003663175.1 Candidatus Altarchaeales archaeon
GCGTTACAAACACAAAGAGATAGCTCTACGGTATTGAATAACCCCGCCCAACATGAACACTCCCAAATCCAAAATGGGGACGGATGGCTGGCTATGGTGGAGCCCTCGCATGGTGAGAGTTGATTTTGGTGAATAGTGGTTTGTACCAACTCCGATTCAAAGTTGGGTTTTTTAGGGAAGGAATTAATAATTACTCCAGTCGATTTCCTTGTCCTCTCTCGGTGTGTACTTGAACTTATCTTTCTCGGAGCTGTTTTATCAGCCGATCCAATCTTTGGCGGGTTCGTTCCCCACATAGTTAAACACATCATCATTGAGAAGGGGATCACCCATTCGGAACGGAGCGGGATAGATCGCCCGAAGGAGTATCTGGGGAGCGATTTTATCTCGTGATACTCGGAGATTAACTATTTTTGCCCCAGAGTCGCATTCTGTTAGTTATGGTATTGATACGAGAAGTGAAAGGTATCAAAAATCCCTGCCCATCAAATGAATTTTGATGATTTATTGGATGCGCCGCATTTATCACTTAATCTACTCTCTCTTGACTCTAAATTTATATGCATATCTTATAATTCCCGAATCACCATCGGCGATTACCTTCCTAAATACCATCTCCACCTTCCTACCGATTTCAATATCCTCGGGTTTAGAATCCACAATCTGTGCCGTCAATAATGGTCCCTCATCTAATTTTATCACCGCCAGGACATATGGCTTCATAAACTCAAATCCCTTTGGGGGAGAATGAACGATCGTATATGAGTAAATCTCACCATTTCCAGAGAACTTAAACTCCTTGATCTTGGCGCCTCTCCTGCAATTTGGACATAGCTGTCTCGGAGGAAAGAACTTCTCCCCACAGCTTCTACATTCTGTTCCAAGCAGGGTGTATCTTCTTGGTATTAACCGCCAATGTAATGCAATCCCCTTTGCCATTTTTATCTCTCTAAGATATGAACTACGGAGGTTGCACCGGAACCACCAACATTATGTATCAAACCAATTTCTGCATCATCAACCTGTCTCCTTCCCGCTCTTCCTGTGAGTTGTAGAACCGCCTCCACCGCCTGCGCAATTCCAGTGGCCCCGACTGGGTGCCCCTTCGCTTTTAAGCCACCGGATGGATTTATCGGTATACTACCATCTAATGCCGTCTCACCATCTTCAGTTATTTTTCCACCATTGCCGAATTCACAAAAACCGAGGGCTTCAATTGCCATTATCTCTGCTATTGAGAAGCAATCATGAACCTCCGCAAAATCGATGTCCTTTGGTTTTATTTTTGCCTGTTCATATGCATTTCTAGCGGCAATTACGGATGAATTAATTCTGGATAGGCTTTTTCTGTCATGAAGTGCTATTGTGTCTGTTGCCAGTGCAGATGCAGAAATCCATACGACTTCATCGCTAAGTTTCTTAGCCTTTTCTTCGCTTGCGAGGATTACTGCCGATGCGCCATCCGTAATTGGTGAGCAGTGCAGTAATCTCAATGGGTCTGCAACGATCGGCGAATTCATTACATCTTCTATGGAAACCTCAAATTGGAATTGGGCATTTGGATTTAGTGTCGCATTGTGATGGTTCTTAACAGAAACCATCGATATTTGCTCAATTGTTGTTCCATACTCAAACATGTGTCTCCTGGTCATCAATGCATATAATGCAGGGAAAGTAACACCTTTAAATGCCTCCCATTCTTGGTCACCAGCACCCATGAGATTTATCATTGCAGATTCTGTGGAGACATCCGTCATCTTCTCAACACCACCTGCAACGACTATATCAAATAAACCAGATTTTATTGCTATATACGCTTCTCTTAATGCCAATCCGCCACTCGCACATGCTGCCTCAACCCTCGTTGCCGGGATTCCAGAAAGTCCAGCATAATCTGCAACTAATGCTGAGATATGTTCCTGTTCTGCAAATAATCCCGGAGACATTGAGCCGATGTAGAGAGCCTCTATATCCTTACCATCTATTCCAGCATCTGTAATTGCCTTTGTTCCAGCCTCTGTGATCAAATCCCTAAAACTGTAATCCCATAATTCACCGAATTTTGTGCTTCCAACACCAATAATCCCAACCCTTTTTGGCATTTTATTAAATTTTTCAAAGATTTATTTTTAATTCATTTCTGTAATTTTACACCCTTTATCTTACCCTTCAATTTTGCGTATACTGAATAATCTATATATTCCTTATCCTCCATAAATTTCTTAACGGTTTTTTTATTTCTCCTTCTCTCATTCTCCTTTTTCACCTTTATTATGAATGCGTCGCTGCCCGCGCCAGAGCCATATGACACGGCAAGTATTAGATTCCCAGATACCGCATCATCTAATATGTTGGCTAAACCTATTAATGTCGAGCCAGAATATGTATTTCCAATGTATGGCGTTACTAAGCCCCTCATCACCTGCTCCCTCTTAAATCCCAAGATTCTTGCCACTCTTAACGGAAATTTACCATTTGGCTGATGAAAGACAACATAATCAAAATCCTCAGGCTTTAGGTCATTTCGTTCCATTATCCCGCTGGCGGCACTTATAACATGCCTAAAATACGCTGGCTGTCCAGTGAATCTTGCGCCATGACTTGGAAATTCCTGACCCTCTCTTCTCCAGAAGTCCGGCGTGTCGGTTGTGAATGAATATGTATCAATTATTTCTGCGATTAATTTCTCTCTTCCGATTATATATGCTCCACCACCGGCAGATGCCGTGTACTCAAGTGCATCTCCCGGTTTTCCCTGGGCGGTGTCTGCACCAATTGCGAGACCATATCTTATCATCCCCAGTGCAACGAGACCCATACATGTCTGGATTGCGGCGGTTCCGGCCTTGCATGCAAATTCATAATCTGCCGCTGTTAGTTCTGATGTCGCTCCTATCGCCGCGGCAACAATTGTTGATGTTGGTTTTACTACATATGGATGGGACTCTGAGCCAACATATATTGCTCCAATATCACTTGGGTTTATTTTAGAGTGCTGAATCGCATTTCTTGCACATTCAACTGATATCGTTGCAGTATCTTCATCTAATGCCGGAACGCTCTTCTCGTACACCATCAATGAATTGGAAATACTTTCTGCATTGGCTCCCCAAACCCTGGCGATCTCATCTACCCTTATCCTATACCGAGGTATATAAACACCATAGCCTATAATTCCTATCCCCTTCATCGTTATCTCAATCTATTTAGATTCTCTATCAATTCTTCTTCTGTTCTTAATCTGGAAACAACTAATGGAATTTTCTCCGATTTTGCAATCTTTACCGCAAGTTTATCAACCTTATTCGGATGAAGACCATGCAGGGCTATGAGCCTCGGTCTCGGCTTCGTGACCTTTATTGCGATCATTGGAGACCTACCGAGATGAACCTTTGTAAAGATGAGTGCTCTATCTGGTGTTAAGCCATACAACTTAACAAATTCATTCTGGGACATTTCAAGAATTGCCCTTATAGAATCAATCACGGTATATCCCCACAGCTCGATATCTCTTAGGTTATTCCCAGCGATTACCTTGCCATGGATCGTATTTATAAAATCGATACAATTTATTGGGGATAGAAATTCCCTAATGCTAAGTATGGCCCCCTCCCCCTTTTCCATTTCTGAGAATTTTTCAATGAGTTCACTACTATACCCAAAATTTTCTGACAGAAGTGCCTTCACGAATCTTCTCACAAATTCAACCCCCGGGGATTTTCTTCTACCACCTTCGTAGTCAGAGATTACCGATGGCGATATATTCAATGAAGTTGCGATCTCTCTCTGCCTTATTCCAAATATCTCTCGCCATTTCCTCATCACTTCTCCTGGTTTATCTGACATAACGATCTCACCAGCAATATTCCTCGCCAATGGTTCCATACCTTTAGTTTTTCCCATATTTTTCTTTAGATATTTTTCTTTAGAATTCTTAATTAATATTTAAATTATCTTATTTAATCTTTGATGAATTTCTAAACTAATAAATTGTTGGAGTAGAAAACGTTAAATGTCGATTTAACTGGAAAATGAAGGTTAAGATTGTACCGGATACATCAATAATTGTTGATGGCAGAATATCCGAAATCCTAAACGAGTTTAGGGATGGTGCGGAGATAATAATCCCGGAGGTTGTGATTTCAGAACTTGAATTTCAGGCAAACCGTGGAAGAGAGACCGGATTTGATGGTCTAAATGAATTGATCTCCCTAAGAAGAATCTCAGAGGAATCGAATGGAAAATTCTCAATGAGATTCTATGGAAAGTCCCCGGAGATAGAGGAGATAAAATTTGCAAGGTCTGGGAAATTGGATGAATTGATAAGGAGGGTTGCAGAGGAGAACGGCGCCATTCTTATAACGAGTGACAAGGTTCAGGCACTGACATCGGAGATAAAGGGAATAAGAGTCAAGTATATTGGACCAAAAATAAGGGAGATAAGGCCAAGGATATTTGACCTTTTTGATGATATAACAGCATCAATCCATATGAAGGAGAATACTCCGATACTCGCAAAGAAGGGAAGGGTTGGGGATTTTAGATTGGTTGAGATCCACGAAAGGGTATCAAGGGAAGAGATAGAGAGATATGCAAAGGAAATCATTGAGAGGGCTCATTCCGATCCAAGTGGTAAGATTGAGATGGAAAAGAAGGGCGTGACAATAGTTCAGATATCCGAATATAGAATTGTAATCGCAAGACCACCATTTAGCGATGGTCTCGAGATAACTGCTGTGAGACCATTGGTAAAGACGAAACTCTCAGACTATAATTTATCAAAAAGATTGCTGAATAGATTGGAGAAGATGGCGGAGGGAATATTTGTTGCTGGTCAACCTGGGGCCGGAAAGACAACCTTTGTTCAGGCGTTGGCTGAATTTTATATGCAAAAGGGAAAGATTGTAAAGACCATGGAGCATCCAAGGGATCTGCAGGTGCCAGATATAATAACGCAGTATTCTCCATTGGAGGGCTCCATGGAAAATACCGGCGATGTTCTCGTTCTTGTGAGACCAGATTATACGATATTTGATGAGGTAAGGAAGACATCTGACTTCAAGGTATTTGCAGATATGCGCCTTGCCGGGGTGGGTATGATCGGAGTAACTCATGCGAACAAGGCTATTGATGCGATTCAGAGATTGATAGGTAGGGTTGAATTGGGGGTTATTCCGCACATCGTAGATACTGTAATCTTTATAGAGGCGGGCAAGATAAAGGAGGTATATGAATTGAGAATGAATGTCAAGATTCCTCACGGCATGAGAGAGGCAGACTTGGCAAGACCTGTTATTGAGGTCATTGACTTTGAAACCGAAAGACCATTATATGAGCTCTATTCCTATGGCGAAGAGGTGGTTGTGATTCCAATAAAGGAAAAATTGAGAAGGTCAAGAGTTCCCGAAGAGGTTGAAATTTCTATAACAAAAAAGCAGATAATTCTAAAATCAAGAATCTTCAGAAATGAAATTGTGAAGGTATTTGCAGATAATGAATATCTCTTCAATGCTAAGGTAAACAGGGCGGGGAACATAAAGATAAAGAGGAACACATCAAATGGAAAAACACTTCTTGCAATGATAAAAACTGGAAAGAAGATTCTAATAAAATAGATTACTCAAGAATCCAATGCATCATGATATGAATGGAAAGTTTATAAATTTGTAGTCATAATCTTTTATTATGTGGTAAAAAAATTTATGTCCCGAGAATGGATAAAAAATTATTAATCATAATTTTTTGCGGACTGGTATTGATTTCGGCCCTGGGAGTGTTTTTATTTTTGAAAGAAGAGCAAAAAGTAGCACCCCAAGACCTAAAACAAGAATATTTAAAATTTAAAAAAGAATATCTTGAAAAGAAAAACCAAGGTTATGATCTAAAGGAAGCGGTTTGGTGGATTAAGGAAGCGAGAAGAGAGTATTTTGAGGGAAACTATGAGAAAGCAAGAGAGTATCTTGATAGGGCATTTTTGGCTTTAGAGAAAGCGGAAAAGATAGAGTTTTCTTTGCCGGAAATTCCAGAAAAGGGATGGGAGATTACAGAAAAGCCAAACACTCTTATTGAAAAAATTCCAACGATAAAAGATTGGGTACCAATTGGTATCACTTATAATTTAGAGGAGGGTAATCTTCTAAGATACATCCCCGGTTATCCATGGCAACAAAGCTGTTTTATCTTCGTTGCCTTGGGAAAAAGCAAAGAGGGAGATACCCTGTTTTATCAGGGAAGATTGCCGTTTGAAGGCGGTTTTGCTCCAAGAATTAACATTAACGGAGAATATTTAAGAAAAGTTCCAGTGTTTAAGGGGGGAATGTATTATTATGAAGAGGGAATAGAGGGTTATCCCTATCCCACCGTTTTGGTTTACGGGATAAAAGGTTATAAGGAAATTTTGTCTTATGATGAGAAAAACCAGATATGGTACCATGAAATCATTCCGCCCGATGAAAATGGGCTAAAAGTTAAGATTAAAGCTAAAGCTATGGGCACGCCTTTCTGGATGGGACCCCAGGAAGGACCCTATATCATCC